>NZ_JBFUGA010000007.1:0-100878 GCF_056403155.1 Methylobacterium sp. P3_A11 | reverse complement strand
GGCCAGGATCGCGTTGGTCTTGTTGTCGAGCACGAGGTCGCCCCGGTCGGTGATCAGGGTCAGCACCGCGTGGCCCTCGCCCTTCTCGTCGATCACCACGGTCATCCGCATCGCCCGCCGCGGCAGCCCGGCCTCGACCAGAAGGTGGCGCTTGAGCAGCTGGAAATCCTCGCAGTCGCCGATCCCATCCTCGGCCAGGTCCCAGCGGTCGGCCACGTGCAGGTGGTCCTGATCGGTCATCGGCTCGACCGCCTTGTTGACCCGGCGGTTCACCGCCACGATCGTCGCCCAGGTCGACGGCGTCAGGCTGATCCGCGCCGGCTCGCTCCGGTCCACCGCGCACTCGGCCGCGTAGCCCTGGCAGAACGTCACCCACGCCGCGATCGGCTTGGCGTCCCCCTGAACCCGCGCCCCAACGTCGCTCGGAAGGCTCGCCAGTGTCTGCGCCTGCGCCGTCGCGGCGAGGCCCGAGAAGCCGAGGACCGCGAGGGCGGCGACGGCCGCACGGCGGACCCGGGAGAGCCGACGCGATGCGGGGCCATCGACCAGTCCCTGCATCATGGAAACCGCGAACCGCATCGCTGGGACCCAACCGTTAAGCTCTCGTTAACGAAAGCTCTCACGCCGGAGGGCCGGCGGCAATCCGCGGATTAACAAAAGGTTAATGCTGTGTGCAATGCGGATAAGCGTGGGATCGCCGCCCCGTCGCGAAGCGCGCCGCCAGAGCGCAGAAACGTGAATGCGCACCGACGTGTTCTCTGCCGTGATCCGTCGATATCCCCGAGCCGCGCCACCGAGAAGAACCCTGTGGGCGGCAGGAGGAAGTCGCATGCGGTGCGCAGCAGATTGGGTCGCCGGGATCATCCTGACCGGCCTCGTAGCAGGGACTCTCGGGATGCTTCCGGCCTCGGCAGCCAGTCCGGCCAGCCCGGCCGCCGCGGATCTGAAGAGCGAAGGTCCGACGCAACCGGCCAAGGTCCAGGACGGTCAATACACCGACAAGAACGGCGATCCGACCTACCGCATCACGGACGACGGCAAGAAGGTCGACTGGTACACGATGTCCGGCTACCTGCGATACAACGCGAACTGCATCGTCTGCCACGGGCCGGACGGCATGGGCTCGACCTACGCCCCATCCCTCGTCGATGCCCTGAAGGGCATGGACTACGCGCATTTCGCGGGGATCATCGTCGGCGGCAAGAAGGACGTGAACGCCTCGCAGGAGCTGGTCATGCCGGCCTTCGGGGAGAACCGGAACGTCATGTGCTACATGCCGGACATCTACACCTACCTGCGCGCCCGCTCGGACGGGGCGCTCGGCCGCAACCGGCCGCCCGAGCACGAACCGAAGCCCGCAGCCTTCGAGAAGGCCGAGGACGCCTGCATGAAGTGACGGCCGTGCCTCCGGCGCGGGCTCGTGCCCGGCCCGGACCGGAGGCCATGACGCCCCGTTGCACCGTTCGATTGCACACGACATACTCTGCACAAGACGCTGAAGAGCGAGCACCAAGCTTGCCGAGGGGGTCGCAGGGGATGGAACGTGGCTCAAGGATCGGGAGTGCGCCGCCATCTCTGCGGCATCTGGACGGCCTGGACCGATGCGTCCGAGGCCGCCGATGCGGTCGCGGAGATCGCACGGGCCGTCGGTGACGCGCACCTGTCCCAGATCGTCGTGTTCTTCTCCGCGGATTACGACGCCGAGATCCTCGCCAGCGCCCTGGAGACCCGGTTTCCCGGCGTTCCGGTCGCCGGCTGCTCCATGTCGGGCGGCATCGCGCCGGCCGGCGACATCGACCGCGGCCTCGTCGCCATCGCGTTTCCGGCCGAGCGCTTCCGGATCGTTTCGACGGTCATCGATGCCATCGACCACCTCGACGTGGAGCGGACGGCCTCCGCGGTCCGGGCGCTCCGGCGCACCCTCGACCCGGTGGACCCGTGCCGTGACGTCGAGGCTGGCGCCGGCCACCGCTTCGCCCTGTCCCTGATCGACGGGCTCACCAACGCCGAGGAGACCGTCGTCTCGGCGATCGCCTGGGCGCTCGACGGCATCCCGATCGTCGGCGGTTCGGCGGGCGACGACCTGCGCTTCCGGGACGCTGTGCTGCTCCACGGGGGAAAGATCCACCGCCGGGCGGCGGTCCTTGTCCTCGTCGAGACCGACTTCTCGGTGGAGATCTTCAAGAGCGACAATTTCGAACCGACCCGGACCAAGTTCGTGGTGACCGCCTCGGATGGCGAGCGCCGGACCGTGCACGAACTCAACGCCGAACCGGCGGCCCGGGAATACGCCATGGCGATCGGCCTCGATCCCGAGGGCCTGTCGCCGATGAGCTTCGCCGCCTATCCGCTCGCCGTGAAAGTCGGCGGCGAGTATTTCTGCCGGTCGATCCGGCGGATGAACGAGGATGGCTCCCTCAGCTTCTTCTGCGCGGTGGACGAGGGCGTGGTTCTCACGCTCGCCGAGCCCCGCGACATCGTCGCCTCGACCCGGGCCGAGCTGGCGCGCCTCGACGCGGTGCTCGGCGGAGTCGATCTCATCATCGGATTCGAGTGCGTGCTGCGCCGCTTGGACGCCGAGAGCCGGCAGGTCCGCCACGGCATCGCCGACCTCTACCGGCGCTACAACGTCGTCGGCTTCGAGACCTTCGGCGAGCAGTACCGGGCGATGCACTTGAACCAGACCTTCACGGGCATCGCCATCGGCAAGGGACATGGCACGGCAGAGCCGGCTAAAGCCCAAGTCCCGGTCGCGCCGTGACCCTGCATCCGAAAGGGCTCGAAACCGACGCGTCCCTGCATCGGCGGATCGAGAAGCTCGAGCGCATCAACGCCGCGCTGATGTCCCATGTCGAGCGCACCATGGACCAGCGGGGCAGCGCCTACTCGCTGTTCCAGACCGCGATCATGCTGGAGGGCCGGGTCCGCACACGCACGGAAGAGCTGACCGGGCTGATGCACCGGCTGGAGCGCTCCAACGAGGCGCTGGCCGCCGCTAAAGAGGAGGCTGAGACCGCCAACCGCTCCAAGACCCGCTTCCTGGCTGCGGCGAGCCACGATCTGCTGCAGCCGGTCAACGCCGCCCGCCTGTCGATCTCGGCCCTCGCCGACCTCGACGTGCCGCCGGAGGCGCGCGCCATCGCGGGTCAGGTGGAGCGGGGCCTGCAGACCATCGAGGACCTGATCAAGACGCTGCTCGACATCTCCAAGCTCGACGCCGGCATCGTCCGGCCGCAGATCCAGCCGGTCTTCCTGCCCGAATTGCTGGCGGAACTGGCGGAGAGCTTCAAACCCTTCGCGGAGCGCAAGGGGCTGCGCCTGTCGGTGCGTTGCCCGGACGTCACCGTCGCCAGCGACGTGGTGCTCCTCCAGCGCATCCTCCAGAACCTCGTCTCCAACGCCGTCCGGTACACGAGCACCGGCGGGATCGTCCTGGCGGCCCGGCGGCGGTCCGGCAACGTGCGGGTCGAGGTGACCGATACCGGCTGCGGGATCGCCGCGGAGGAATGCGACCTCGTCTTCGACGAGTTCTTCCGCGGCGGCGCGCGGACCGGCAGCGGCGAGGAGCCAGGCCTCGGCCTCGGCCTGTCGATCGTCCGGCGCATGGCCGTGGCCCTCGACCATCCCCTCAGGCTGCGGTCCCGGGTCGGCCATGGGACCCGGGTCGCCCTGACGCTACCCGTGAGCGCGATCCCGGCCGCCATCGCACCGCCGGCGCCGGTGGCGACCCGGCTCTCGGGCGCGCATGTCCTCGTCGTGGAGAACGACGTGTCCACGGCCGACGCTCTCGCGCGCCTTCTCCAGAACTGGGATGCCCGGGTCTCGACGTTCCGCGATCTCGCCGGGGTGCGGGCCTCCGTCGAGGCCGGGGCCGCGCCGCCGGACATCCTGGTCCTCGACTACCATCTCGACGACGGGGCCTGCGGCCTCGACGTGGCCGCCTACCTCCGGGCGTTGCGGGCGGATCCGCTCCCGGTGATCGTCACCACGGCCGACCATTCCGACGCGGTCGAAGAACGGGTCGCGGCCGCCGGGGCTGAACTCGTGCGCAAGCCGATCAAGCCTGCGCAGCTCCGCTCGCTGCTCACCTACATGCTGGCGTGAGCGGACCCGCGGGCTCCGGGGCCGCCTCAGCGGGGGCGAACAGACGCGCCCGCGCCGTGACATAGGACACACCGCGCCCCTCGACGGACCGCGTGGCCTGCGCGACAGGGATCGGCAGTCCCGGCGCGCCCGCGCCCGGACGTTCCAGCCATCGACGTCACGGAGCCTCCGGACGCCGCAGGAGCGCGCGCGAGAATGGCGCAGGTCCCGACCGGTCCGGCAACCGTCGCGTCGGGCAGTCCCCCGGATGGACTGCCGCCGCGCGAACGCGTCCTGGCGATGGCGGCGATCGCGCTGGCCATGACCATGGCGGTCCTCGACGGGGCGATCGTCAACGTGGCGCTGCCCGTCATGGCCAAGGACCTCGCCGTCAGGCCCGCCGACGCGATCTTCGTGGTCAACGCCTACCAGATCGCCGTGACGGCAAGCCTCCTGCCCTTCGCGGCGCTCGGAGACATCTTCGGTTTCCGGAAGGTCTACCTGCCGGGCCTGGCGGTCTTCGTCGTCGCCTCCCTCGCCTGCGCGGTGGCGCCGAGCCTGCCGCTGCTCATCGCGGCGCGCATCGTCCAGGGACTGGGCGCCGCGGCGATCATGAGCGTCAACATCGGCTTCGTCCGCTTCATTTACCCGCACCGGATGATCGGCCAGGGGGTCGCCAACGTCGCGCTGGTCGTGGCCGTGGCCTCCGCGGCGGGTCCGACCGTCGCGGCGGCGATCCTCTCGGTGGCGACCTGGCCCTGGCTGTTCCTCGTCAACGTCCCGGTGGGCCTGCTGGCGCTCGCGGTGGCCTCCCGCACCCTGCCGGTGACGCCGGCGAGCGGCCGACCCTTCGACATCGTGAGCGCGGTGCTGAACGCCCTGACCTTCGGCCTTCTGATCATCGGCATCGACGGGTTGGGCGATCCGGAGGGTCGGACCATCGCGATCGCCGAACTCGTCGGTGCCCTGGTGATCGGCGCGGTGTTCGTGCGGCGCCAGATCCGGTTGACCGCGCCGCTCCTGCCGGTGGATCTGCTGCGGATCCCGGCTTTCGCTCTGTCGATGGCGACCTCCGTGGCGTCGTTCTGCGCCCAGATGGTGTCCTACGTCGCACTGCCCTTCTACTTTCAGGACGTGCTGCACCTCTCCAGCACGCAGACCGGCTTCCTCCTGACTCCCTGGCCGATCGCGGTGGCGGCGATGGCGCCGGTCTCGGGCCGCCTCGCCGACCGCTATCCCCCCGGGATCCTGGGCGGGATCGGTCTGGCGATGATGGCCGCCGGCCTCGTCTGCGTGACGCTCCTGCCCGCGGCGCCCACGACCGTCGACGTCGTCTGGCGCCTGACCCTTTGCGGCCTGGGCTTCGGCCTGTTCCAATCGCCCAACAACAAGGTGATCGTCACCTCGGCACCGCGCGAGCGCGCCGGCGGGGCCAGCGGGATGCAGTCGACGGCACGGCTCACCGGGCAGTCCCTCGGCGCCGCCCTCGTGGCGGTGATCTTCGGTCTGACCCACGGACTCGGCGCCGAACGGGCCGTGACCCTGTCACTGTCCTGCGCGGTGGCCCTCGCGGTGATCGGCGGCTGCGCCAGCGTCCTGCGGCGGAGTCGGACGGGATAGAGCCGCGCTCGATCGCGCTGCGATCGGGTACGGCTCGAAGCCTTTGTTGCAGCACGCTCCCTTGCGCCGCACCGATGTCCACTCCGGCGGAGCGCGCCTGAGACGGCGCTCGCATGCCACCCGTCGCGCCGGTTTGCGTTGACGCAGCAGATCACCAGCTGGAGCAACCCCATGGATCTCGATCTCACAGGCCGGAAAGCCCTCGTCACCGGCTCGACCGCCGGCATCGGCTTCGCCATCGCCAAGGAACTTTGCGACCTCGGCGCCGAGGTCGGCATCAACGGCCGCACGCCCGAGCGGGTCGAGGCCGCGCTCGGCCAGCTGCGGGGCGCCGCGAAGGCCGGCCGCGCCTTCGCGGCGCCGGGCGACGTGGCCACCGCGGACGGCGTCTCAGCCCTGCTCCGAGCCCTGCCGGCGGTGGACATCCTGGTCAACAACACCGGCATCTTCGAGCCCAAGCCGTTCTTCGAAATTCCGGATGCGGACTGGCAGCGCTTCTTCGACGTCAACGTGATGAGCGGCGTGCGCCTGTCCCGGGCCTATACATCCGGCATGGCGGAGCGGGGCTGGGGCCGGGTGATCTTCATCTCCAGCGAGTCCGGCATCAACACGCCGACCGAGATGGTCCATTATGGGATGACCAAGACCGCGCAGCTCGCGATCTCCCGCGGGCTCGCCCAGACGGTGGCCGGCAGCGGCGTGACCGTGAACAGCGTCCTGCCTGGTCCGACTCTCTCCGAAGGCGTAGCGGAGTTCATGAAGCAGATGGCCGGCGGGACGGCCGATGCCGACCTGGAGGCCATGGGCCGCACGTTCGTTGCGGAGCATCGCCCCTCCTCGCTGATCCAGCGCCTCGCGCGGGTGGAGGAGGTCGCGAACCTCGTCGCCTATCTCTGCAGCCCGGCCGCGAGCGCCACCACCGGCGCCGCCCTCCGGGTTGACGGCGGCGTCCTGCAGGGTCTCGCGTAGATCGAGGGCCGGGGACGGGTCCGGACGGATCCGCTGGCGGTCGCGCAGACAAGCCCGAAATCCGGACCTGCCGGGGCGTCCGGGGAACGCGGACTTCACCGCATCCGGTCGCGCCGACAGGTCTGGATTCCGGGCACTCGCCCGCGGCACACAACGGCGCACCGGCCGCTGGTCCGTTCCGACAGGCGAAGCACGAAAGCTCCTAGAGCCGACCGCCCGGATGAGACACCGGGCTTGGCTCTAGGATGCAATCAGGCCTTCAGGTGGGCAGCGAGATGCTTGTTCATCTCGAACATCGAGCACTTGTCCTTGCCGAAGACCTTCTTGAGCTTGTCGTCGGCAACGATTTCGCGCTTGTTCTCCGGATTCTGAAGATTGTGCTTCTTGATGTATTCCCAAACCTTGCTGACCACCTCACCGCGCGGCAGCGGGCTGGTCCCGACGATGGCGCCGAGTTCGGCCGACGGCTTCAGCGGCTGCTGCAGGGCGTTCGGCTTCGTGCCGGCCGCCTTGGTGGCGGCAGGCTTCGTCGCCTTGGCGGGAGCAGCCTTCTCCGCGGTCTTGGTGGTCTTGGCGGCCGCCTTCGGCGCAGCCTTCTCGGTCTTTGTGGCCATAAACTTCCTCCGGTTCTCGGGCCGCAGGCCGGGGCATGATCGCCCCACGGCCGAGCCAGCATAGCAGCAACTAAGCGGTGCTGCCGCCGTTCCAAGGGGAAATTGCCTTTGCAGCCCCCTCATCCACAACCCACACGCCGCAATCCCCTGTTGGATCGCCCGATCGACGGCGCCGCAAAGTTTATTCACCCCGATGCTGCGCGCGAAACCTACTCTTAACAATCCTGCGCCTGAAGTACGGGCATGTTCGCTCCGGCCCTCACGCTCGCACTCCTGCTCGCCACCGGCCTGATCACGGCCCTCGGCCTCGTGGTCCGAGCCGAGCCGGCTGCGTCCGACTTCGCTCAGGGCCGCGGTCTGGTCTGAGCGTGCCGGGATTGCGATGCCGATCCGCCGGGTGCATCAGCCCGGCGGCATGACCGACCCGATCACCCTCACGAGCCTGGAGAGCACCGCCCACGTCGTCCAGGTCGCGCTCAGTCCCGTCTTCCTGCTCTCGGGCATCGCGACCCTGCTCAACGTCTTCGGTGCCCGGCTCGCCCGGGTGGCGGATCAGGCCGACCATGTCTCCGGCTTGCTGGCCGGCGCGGGCGACGCAGAGCGCCTCCTCCTCGGCCGGCGCCTGGACCGGCTACACCGGCGCTCCCTCGCGCTGGATGCCGCGGTGTTCCTGGCCGCCCTCGGCGGCGTCGCAACCTGCGGCGCGGTGTTGACCCTGTTCGTGGGCGCCCTGCGCGACAACACGGTGGCGACGCTGCTGTTCGGCCTGTTCGGCACGGCGATCCTGTGCACGCTGTGCGCCCTCGTGGCCTTCGGGTTCGAGATGCTTCTGGCCAGCCGCTCGGTCCGCGACCGGATCAATCAGCGGCGGGCGAGCGCCGGCATGCCGTCCGATCCCTGATCGATCGATACCGCCCCAGGCCGTATTCGAGGGCGGAACCGGTCCAGGCCGGCGCGCTTAGTCAGCTGAGGCCCCGCCATGGGAGCCCGATCCGCCCGCACACGGGAAACGACCATGCCGACGGACCTGCCCAACGAACGCGCCCTCAGGAAGCCCGGCACACTCGAACTCGATCCCGCCGGCGAAGGGGTCGCCATCGACGAGACCCCCCGGCTGATCGCGTCCAACAAGGTCGAGGGAACAGCCGTATACGACCGGACCGGTCGTCATCTCGGGGCCGTCCACAATTTCATGGTGGACAAAGTCTCAGGGCAGGTCGCCTACGCCGTGCTCGCCTTCGGGGGCTTTCTCGGACTGGGCGAGACCCACCATCCGCTGCCCTGGAAGGCGCTCACTTACAGCACGGAACTGGGCGGCTACGTGGTCGACATCGACCCGGGCGTGTTGGCCGGGGCGCCGAGCCACGGGGCCGCGGAGGACGGGTTCGCAGACACGTCCTACCGCGATCGGATCGAGGCCTTCTACGCCCAGCACGAGCCCACCGCCTGAGCGGGCGCCACCGCGCGCGGGATCGAGGTGCGATGGATCGAAGCGCGACGCTCGGCGGCTCAGAATTTCCCGCCGAGACCGACGCTGCCGCCGGGGGAGAGCATCGGACCCATCGACCCGCTGCCGCCGCTGCCGCCGACGGCCGCGTTTCCACCATCGAGGTCTTCGCGCCGGATCCGGCGCTCGCCGCTGTCGGCGGTCCGCGTCGCGCCGCCGGCGCTCTTGGGGATCGCCAGTTGCCGGGTCGGCGCGGTCTGGAGCGGCTGCCCGTCGGCATCGACCGTGGCGTTGCGCGGCTCGCGGTTCGGCATGGACCCGCGCAGCGAAGGCGGCAGCCCGACCTCCGTCGCCGGCATGACGCCTCCGCCGCCGCCCAGCGCCTGACACCCGGCCACGAGGCCGGCCAGGGCGGCGGCGAGCGCGAGGCCGCGCGCTGCGGCGCTTCTCGACGTGGTGAGGGTCGACATCGTGAGGTCCTCGATCGTGGCCGCGGTGCCATCCGCGGCTCGCATGGGCTTCTGCGCGGTTGTCTACGCTGGCGATGCGGCGAAAACCAGACATCCCCACGGCTGCACGGGGGATGGTCGCGAAGCCCCGCGCGCGCCGACTGACCTAAGCGCGGATCGAGGCTTGCTGTCGGGACGCCGCGGTCCATAACTTCGCCCAGGTCCTGCGGCACGACGCCATCCGCAGGCCGGGTCCTGCCGGCGGCGGATCCGGGACCGGCCGTACGGTCGCGGCTGCACCGGCGCGCCGATGCAGCCCGGCCTTTCCTCAGAGGACGACGCGTGTTCAGAACCAAGCGGATGATCGTGGCCGTGACGCTCGCCCTCTGGGCGTCGGGTGCTGCGGCGCAGGTCCAGGCGAGCGGCAGCGAGGGTGCGGCCGCCCAAGCCCCGCCGCAGGCTCCAGCCGCGAATTCTCCGGCGAATCCGGCCCCCGTTCCGCCGGCGGCCGCCCCGCCACCGCCCAACGCAGGCACGCCGGCCCCGTCGCCCCAGGCTCAGCAGCAGGGCACGCCGGCCACGGTCCTCGACACCCAGGATTACGAGAGCCTGCTCGGCCGCAGCGTGCGCAGCGCCGGTGGCGACGAACTGGGACGGGTCATCGACATCATCGTCGACAAGGACGGCCACCCGCGTGCCGCCATCATCGATTTCGGGGGGTTCCTCGGGGTCGGCACCCGCAAGATCGCCGTGGACTGGCGTGCCCTGCGTTTCACCCCGGATGGCGGCAAGGARCGCAAGCTGTCGGTCGCGCTCACCCGCAACCAGGTCCGCGTCTCGCCGGAATACAAGGCCGGCGAGCCGATCGTGGTTCTGGGTCCGGCCAGCCCGGCCGCGCCCGCAGCCGAAGGCGAGCAGGCGGCCACCCCGTCCGTCGCGGCACCGGCTGCTCCGGCACCCGCGCTGCCGCAGGCGGCTCCACCCGCGCCCCTTCCGGCATCGACGAACCCGGGCGCCCCCGGCTCGCACACTGCGGCACCGGCCGCCGCGACCCCGTCTGCGCCCATCCTGCCCCCGGAGAAGGCGCCGGATAAGTGACGGTGGCCCGGTTGAAGGTTCGAACCGCCGTCTCCCCCCGCGAGCGCGAGGTGCCCCGGCAGGACATCCGTTCCCGTCCCGTCCGCCTGAAGGATCAGGGAGCCGAGGCCGCACGTACGCCGTCGGCTCCGGCCGCCCCCGCCGGGCGCGCGATCTCGGCGGCGAGCCGCCACGGCCTCGATGCCTTCACGTTCTTCGTGGCCAACCTGCAGACGGGGTTCGGTCCGTTCCTGGCCGTCTACTTCTCGCAGGCCAAGTGGACCCAGTCCGACATCGGCTTCGCCCTCACCGTCGGCAGCCTCGTCGCGCTGCTGGGGCAGGTCCCGGGGGGGGCCTTCGTCGACGTCGTGCGCTCGAAGCGGTTCGCCGCCGCCGTGGCGGTGATCGGGATCGCGGGCAGCGCCTTCGCCCTGGCAATCTGGCCGAGCTTCCTCGTGGTGCTCCTGGCGATGGCCCTGCATTCGGCCGCTAGCTGCGTGCTGACGCCGGCCATTGCGGCGATCAGCATCGGCCTCGTCGGGCGCGCCCGGGCTGGCGAGCGCCTGGGCCGCAACGCGAGCTTCGCGGCCCTCGGCAACGCCCTCGGCGCCGCCGGGATGGGTGCCATCGGCTACTACCTATCGAACGGCGCGGTCTTCTATCTCACCGCCGCGCTCGGGATCCCGGCGGTGATCGCGCTGGCCCGCATCCGCGCCCAAGACATCGATCCTGGCGTGTTCCAGCAGCCGGCCGCGATCCAAGAGTCTCGGGCCTCCGGCCATGATGGGGTCCGGGCGCTGCTGACCAACCGCGGGCTGCTGTGCTTCGCGGGCTGCATGGTTCTGTTCTTCCTCGCCAACGCCGCGATGCTGCCCCTCGTCGGCAGCGTCCTGACCCTGCGGGCGAGCGAGACCGCCACCGCGCTGGTGGCCGCCTGCATCATGGTCCCCCAGGCGGTGCTGGCGGTCAGCGCCCCGGCGGTCGGGCGAGCCGCCGAGCGGTTCGGTCGCTACCCGGTGCTGCTGATCGGCTTCGGCGCGCTGCCCGTTCGCGGCCTGCTGCTGGCCTACACGACCAACCCCTACGGCCTCGTCGCCATCCAGGTCCTCGACGGGATCTCCGCCTCGGTCCTCGGCGTGATGGTGCCGCTGATCGTGTCGGACCTAACCCGCGGCACGGGGCGCTTCAACCTCGCCCTCGGCGCGGTCGGCACCGCCATGGGGATCGGCGCAGCCCTCTCGACCTCGCTGGCGGGCATCATGGCCGATCATCTCGGCAGCCACAGCGCCTTCCTGGGCCTCGCCGTCATGGGCTTCGCGGCCTTCATGCTCGTGGCGCTGATCATGCCGGAGACGCGCCAGACCGATGCCGCGACCTGACGGGCCGCGGCATCAGATTCGCTTGGGTGTTTCCGAGCCGCTCAAGCGGCATTCAGGTTTGGCCGATAAAAGCGCACGGAAGGCGCGGGCCGGTGAAACAATGGCAACGCTCTCGCGTTGGCGCTGCGGGTCAGACTGCGCCCGCGCTGCACTCCGCCTCAGCCCATAAGCCAAAGCCGCGCGAATACGGAATGGTCACCGCGATGGAAGAGCTGCACCGATACGCCGAGAGGCCCTTCGCCTTCGTCGCGCGGTACCTCCGCCGCCGCTGGCTGCCGCACTTGGTCATCCTGATCTCCGTGCTGGGCGCCGTCGGCTTCTCGGTCTCCACCGATTACGCCCTCAAGGGCGTGGTCGATGCCCTGACCAAGGGTCCGGGGCCGAGCAACACGGTCGTCTGGAGCGCGCTCGCGGTCCTGATCGCCTTCATCGCCGCCGACAACTTGCTCTGGCGCGTGGCGGCACTGACGGGCGCCTTTACCTTCGTAGGCATCACCGGCGACATCCGGCGCGACCTGTTCCGGCACATGACCGGCCATTCCCCGACCTTCTTCTCCGACCGGCAGCCGGGCACACTCGCGTCGCGCATCACGGCGACCTCGAACGCGATCTTCACGGTCGAGAACATGTTCGTGTTCAACGTGATGCCGCCGACGGTCGCGGCCTTCGGGTCGATCGCCTACATCGCCACCGTCAACCTCACCATGGCGGGAATCCTGGCGGGGGTGTTCGCCGCCGTCGTCGTGCTGATGTTCAAGATGGCAGCGGCCGGCAAGCCGCTGCACCACGACTTTGCCGCCAAGGCGGCCTCCGTGGACGGCGAGATGGTCGATCTCGTCGGCAACATGTCCCTTGTGCGCGCCTTCTCGGCGTTCAAGCGCGAGGGCCAGCGCTTCGAGGGCACGATCGCCACCGAGATGCGCGCGCGCCGCTCGTCGCTGCTCTACCTCGAGAAGCTGCGCATCGTTCACGCCGTGCTCACCGTGCTGGCGGTGTTCGGCCTGCTCTACTGGGCGATCCAGATGTGGGAGGCCGGCCAGGCGACCAATGGTCAGGTGGTTCTGGTCTGCACCCTCGGCATCCGCATCCTCGCCGCCACCCGCGACCTCGCCGTCGCGCTGGTCGACGCGACGCAGCACACCGCCCGCCTCGCGGAGGCGCTGCACACCCTGCTGCAGCCCCACGATCTCGTGGATCATCCCGAGGCGCAGCCCCTCAGCGGCCAGGGCGCCAAGATCGAGTTCGAGCACGTCGCCTTCAGCTATCCGGACGGGCGCCCGGTCTTCACGGATTTCGACCTCGCGATCGAGCCGGGCCAGCGCGTCGGCCTCGTCGGCAAGTCCGGCGGCGGCAAGTCGACCCTGTTCTCGCTGATCCAGCGGTTCTACGACGTGCAGAGCGGGGCGATCCGCATCAACGGCCAGGGCATCGAGCGGGTCACCCAGGAATCCCTGCGCGAGGCGATCACGGTGGTGCCGCAGGACGTCTCGATGTTCCATCGGTCCCTGCGCGAGAACATTCGCTACGGCCGGCCCGAGGCCACCGACGAGGAGGTCTGGCAGGCGGCCGAGGCCGCACACTGCACCGACTTCATCAAGGCCCTCCCGGAGGGCTTCGACACGATCGTCGGCGACCGCGGGGTGAAGCTGTCGGGCGGCCAGCGCCAGCGCATCGCCATCGCGAGGGCCATCCTGAAGAATTCGCCGATCCTGCTCCTCGACGAGGCCACCTCGGCGCTGGACGCCGAATCCGAGCAGGCGATCCGCCACGCGCTCGCCAACCTGATGAAGGGCCGGACCGTCATCGCCATCGCGCACCGCCTCTCGACGCTCCAGGATTTCGACCGAATCGTCGTGCTGGAAGGCGGCCGCATCGCACAGGACGGCTCGCCCGACAAGCTGACCCATCTCGACGGCTTCTTCCGGGAGCTGATGAAGAAGGAAACCATGGCGACGTCGCTCGCCGCTGCCTGATCCTGCCGGCCACGTCCGAGCCCGTCATCGCGGCCCCAGCGAGGGGCTCCGTTTCAAGGCGACGGCGGTGGGGGGTCGCACCGGCCGGATGAGGTCGCCGTGATCGTACGGATTACCGCGCCGTTCGGCGTCGCGCCGCTGAAGGCTGCTTGGTCGGCGCCGCATGTTCGGCCCGCCCCCGTTTTCACAGGCGCCGGGCGCTGCTAGATCACGCGGCGGCTGGACCAGACCTTGCGTCGCACGAGACGTCGCTGACCGGCCCGGTCCCGACGCTGCCCGACGCCCGAGCCCGATCGTGCCAGACCTTGCCCTCGTCATCCGGGAGATCTCCGAGGAGATGGCCCAGCGACCGGACCGGGGGGCGGTCGCCGATTACATCCCCGAACTCGCCGGTGTCGATCCGAACCAGTTCGGCATGGCGGTAATCGACGCCGAGGGGCAGGTCTTCACCGGCGGCGACAGCGAGACCCCGTTCTCGATCCAGAGCGTGTCGAAGGTCTTCACCCTCACCCTGGCGCTCGGCATGGTCGGCGACCGGCTGTGGAAGCGGGTCGGCCGGGAGCCCTCCGGCAATCCGTTCAATTCCATCGTGCAGCTGGAACGGGAGCGCGGGGTGCCGCGCAACCCCTTCATCAACGCGGGCGCGATCGCGGTCACCGACGTGATCCTCTCGGGCCACGAACCCCGCGAGGCCCTCGGCGAGATCCTGCGCTTCATGCAGTTCCTGGCCCAGGATTCGACCATCGCCATCGACGAGACGGTGGCGGCCTCGGAGAAGCGCACGGGCTTCCGCAACACCGCGCTGGCCAACTACATGAAGTCCTTCGGCGTCATCGACAATCCGGTGGACTTCACCCTCGGCGTCTACTTCCACCACTGCGCCATCGCCATGAACTGCCGACAGCTCGCCATGGCCGGGCGGTTCCTCGCGCATAACGGCCGCAACCCGGCGACCGGTCACTCGGTGGTCTCGGCCGAACGGGCGCGCCGCATCAACGCCATCATGCTGACCTGCGGCCACTATGACGGGTCGGGCGAATTCGCCTACCGGGTCGGCCTGCCGGGCAAGAGCGGCGTCGGCGGCAGCATCCTGGCGGTAGCGCCGGGAAAGGCCTCGATCGCGGTCTGGTCGCCGGGCCTGGACGCGGCGGGCAATTCCCACCTCGGCCGCGTCGCCCTCGAGCGGCTGACACAGCGTATGGGCTGGTCGGTCTTCGGCGCATGAGCATGCGCCCTTGCGTGGCAGCCGCGTCCACGGCACTCCCCCGGCAGGGCGCGGCCGCACCGGGATGGGACTGAACATCATGGCGACGAGTCCGGCGGTCCAGTCCGCCGAAGACGCCCTCGACCCCGGCGCCATCCTGGCACGGCTCGACCGGCTTCCGGCGACGCCCACGGTCTGGCGCCTCGTGGCGCTGCTCGGGCTCGGCTTCTTCTTCGAACTCTACGACCTGCTGTTCACCGGTTACGTCGCGCCGGGCCTCGTCAAGGCCGGGATCCTGACGCCGACGACGCCGGGTCTGTTCGGGGCGAGCGGCGTCGCGAGCTTCGTGGCCGCCCTGTTCACAGGCCTGTTCATCGGCACCCTCCTGTGCGGCTGGCTCGCCGACCGCTTCGGACGCCGGGCGATCTTCACATGGTCGCTCCTGTCCTACACGGCGGCCAACGTCGTCATGGCCTGCCAGAGCGATGCCTTCGGCCTCAATCTCTGGCGGCTCATCGCGGGGATCGGACTCGGCTTGGAGATGGTGACGATCGGCAGTTACCTCTCGGAACTGGTGCCGAAGGCGATCCGCGGCCGGGCCTTCGCCCTCTGCCAGGGCATCGGCTTCACCGCCGTGCCGGTGGTCGCGTTCCTGTCCTATCTGCTGATCCCGACCGCGCCCCTCGGCATCGACGGCTGGCGCTGGGTGGTCCTGATCGGCGCCTCGGCGGCGATCGTGGTCTGGTGGATGCGCGCGGGCCTCCCGGAGAGCCCGCGCTGGCTCGTCGAGCACGGGCGGCTGGCCGAGGCCGACGCGGTCCTGCGCCGGCTCGAGGCGCGGATCGCGGCCGAGCTCGGGCGCCCGCTGCCGGTCGCCGCGGCGCCGGAGCCGGTGCAACAACGCGGGGCGTTCCGCGACCTCTGGGTTCCGCCCTACCGCCGCCGGGCGCTGATGATGGCGGGCTTCAACGTCTTCCAGACGGTGGGTTTCTACGGGTTCGCCAACTGGGTGCCGACCCTGCTGGTGGCGCAGGGGATCACGGTCACGTCGAGCCTCGCCTACACGGCCCTGATCGCCCTGGCCGCTCCCGTTGGGCCGCTGATCGGCCTCGCCATCGCCGACCGGTTCGAGCGCAAGCACGTGATCGTGGCCGCCGCCCTCGTCTACATCGGCTGCGGCCTCGCTTTCGCGCAGACGCGGGACGTCGCGGTCATCGTCGCGCTCGGGATCGGCCTGACCCTGGCGTCGAACGTCATGTCGTACAGCTTCCATGCCTATCAAGCCGAGCTGTTCCCGACCGGCATCCGCGCCCGGGCGGTGGGCTTCGTCTATTCCTGGAGCCGATTCTCGGCGATCTTCACGGGGTTCGTCATCGCTTTCGTGCTGCGGGAAGCCGGGACGCCGGGCGTGTTCCTGTTCATCTCGGCGGCGATGCTGGTGGCCGGGCTGCTCGTGGGACTGCTCGGGCCTCGCACCCGCGGCGTGGCGCTGGAGAAGATCGCGAGGTGAGGGCACGCGATCGATTGTCTGCGCGATGTCGCGCCATGGCCGTGATCATCGAAGATCCACGCCCCGTTCGCGACCGCGATGTGGTTTCCGGTAAGGCCTGAACCCGGCTTGGACCGGAGAACCGTCACCGCCGCCGCATAGAAGGCGCACTGATCGAACCCCGCATCGCGACCCGGGAGACGCTGGACCGGACCCCGCCCGGCCTGAGGCTGCCCGTCCCCGCGCCGTTCGCCGACCGCCCGCCGGCCGACGTCGGAGCTTGATCCGATCCGAGGCGGATGCCACAGCGGCGCGAATGCGAAACAGGACGCCCGGATGACTGAACCCCTCGATCTCCTCGTGCTCGGCAATGCGATCGTCGACGTGATCGCCCGCACGGACGATGCCTTCCTGTCCGCACAGGGCGTCACCAAGGGCGCGATGCAGCTCATCGACGAGCCGCGGGCCGAGGCCCTGTTCCAGGCAATGGGTCCGGCTACGATCGTGTCGGGCGGCTCGGGCGCGAACACCGCCGTCGGCGCGGCCCTGCTCGGGACCAGGACCGGCTTCGTCGGCAAGGTCCGGAACGACGCGCTGGGCGGCCTGTTCAGCCACGATCTCAAGGCGACCGGCGTCGCCTTCACCGTGCCGCCGTCCGAAGATGGACCGGCCACCGCCCGCTGCTTCGTGCTGGTGTCGCCGGATGGCGAGCGCACGATGAGCACCTATCTCGGCGCCTGCCAGGGCCTGAGCCCGGACGACGTCGACAAGGCGCTCGTGGGGTCCGCCCGCGTCGTCTACCTCGAAGGCTATCTCTGGGATCCGCCGGCAGCCAAGGAGGCGTTCCGCAAGGCCGCGCAGATCGCCCATCAGGCCGGCAACGCCGTGGCGCTCACCCTGTCGGACGCGTTCTGCGTCGGCCGCTACCGGGACGAGTTCCTCGGGCTCCTCCGCGACGGCAGCATCGACATCCTGTTCGCCAACATCGGCGAGCTGCAGAGCCTGTACGAGACCGCCGATCCCGAGGTCGCCGTGGCGTCGCTGCGCGACGAGCGCAACGCCCGCGGCCGGCACCTGCTCGGCCTCGTGACCCGTTCGGCCGAGGGCGCCCTGGTGGTTCAGGGCGGCGAGGTCCGCGCCGTCGAGGCGAGCCCGGTGCACGAGGTGGTCGATACGACCGGCGCGGGCGACCTGTTCGCGGCGGGCTTCCTGGCCGGCCACGCCCGCGGGCTCGACCACGTCGCCAGCGCTCGGCTCGGCACGCTGTCGGCCGCCGAGGTAATCCAGCATATCGGCGCCCGCCCACAGGCGGATCTGGTCGCCCTGGCGAAGGCGCGCGGGCTGCTCTGAGAGATCAGGGTCGCAGCAGCACCTTCCCCACCGCGGCGCGTCGGGTCAGGAGGCCGAAGGCCTCCTGGAACGCCGCCAGCGGGTAGACGCCGTGCACCTGCGCGGTGAGCTTGCCCTCGGCCACCCAGCCGAGGAGCCGGCGCTGATCGGCCCGATGCGCCTCCGGCTCCCGGTCCAGGAAGGCGCCCCAGTGGACGCCCTGCACGTCGAGTTCCTTGAGGAGCATCAGGTTCAGCGGCAGCCGCGGGATGGCGCCGGCGGCGAAGCCGATGACGAGGTAGCGCCCGCGCCAGCCGAGCGCCCGCAGGGCGGGCTCCGCGTAGGCGTCGCCGACCGCGTCGTAGACGACGTCGACCCCACCGCCGGAGATCCGGCGCAGCTCGTCCTTGAGGGTCGCGGGATCGTAGACCAGCGTGGCCTCGGCCCCGTGGGCGCGGGCTACGGCGAGCTTCTCCTCCAAGGAGGCGCAGGCGATCACCCGCGCGCCCATCAAGCGCCCGAGTTCCACCGCGGCGAGGCCGACGCCCCCGGAAGCGCCCAGCACCGCGAGCCACTCCCCGGGTTTCAGTCGCGCGCGGTTCGCCAGGGCATGAAGCGAGGTGCCGTAGGTGATGGTGAGACCCGCCGCCTGCTCGTCCGGGACACCGTCCGGTACCGGTGTGAGCTTGGCGGCCTCGATGGCGATCAGCTCCGCGCAGCAGCCGTGGCCCGCGTGGACGATCACCCGGTCTCCTACGGCCACCCCCGACGTCCCCTCCCCCAGCGCCTCGACAACGCCGACCCCCTCGCCACCCGGCGAGAACGGCAGCGGCGGCTTCACCTGGTAGCGCCCCGCCACGATCAGCGTGTCGAAGAAGTTCAGCGCCGCGAGGCGCATCCGCACCAGGGCCTGTCCGGGGCTCGGGACCGGATCGGGACGCTCCGCGATTTCCAGATGCTCCGGCCCGTCGAGCTTCGTGCACAGCAGCGCCCGCATGGCGTGTCTCCTCCCCGCCGTTTCCGGCCGATGAGGCCCGAACCGGCCGTGCGGTCAAGCCGTTCCGATCATCTCGCGGATGCGGGCACCCAGCACCTCCACCACGAACGGCTTGGTGATGACCTGCATCCCGGTCTCCAGCTCGCCGTAGCCGAGCACGGCGGTCTCAGCGTAGCCGGTGACGAACAGCACCTTTAGTCCCGGGCGCGAGAGCCGTCCCGCCTCGGCCATCTGGCGCCCGTTCATGCCGCCCGGCAGCCCGATATCAGAGACCAGCAGGTCTATGCGCACGTCGGATTGCAGCACCTTCAGACCGGCGACGCTGTCGGCGGCCTCGATCACCGTGTAGCCCAGATCCTCCAGAACGTCGGTGACCAGCATGCGCACGGTCGGCTCGTCGTCGACCACCAGCACGGTCTCCCCCGGCGCGGCTCGCGGGAGCGCCCCCACGGCGGCGTGTGGGTCCTCGTCCGCCACCGCACCGCGATGGCGCGGCAGGTACAGGCAGACCGCGGTGCCCTTGCCGACCTCGGAATGGATCCGGACCTGTCCGCCCGATTGATGCGCGAAGCCGTAGATCATCGACAGGCCGAGGCCGGTGCCCTGCCCCAGCGGCTTCGTGGTGAAGAACGGCTCGAACACCTTGCCGACGACGTCCGGCGGCATGCCGATGCCGGTATCGGTCACGCAGAGCGAGAGGTACTGCCCGGGCGGCATGTCGTGGCGCCGGGCGGCGCGCGCATCGAGCCGGGCATTGGCGGCCGCGATCGTGATCCGGCCGCCCTCCGGCATCGCGTCCCGGGCGTTGATGCAGAGGTTGAGGAGCGCGTTCTCGAGCTGCGGGGGATCGACCAGGGCCGGCCAGAGGCCCGCGGCGCCGACCACCTCCACGATCACGGCGGGACCCACGGTGCGACGGATCAATTCCTCCATGCCGGCGACCAGCCGGTTCACGTCGGTGGGCTTCGGATCCAGGGTCTGACGCCGCGAGAAGGCAAGCAGCCGGTGGGTCAGGGCGGCGGCCCGCTTGGACGCCCCCTGCGCGGCGTTGATGTAGCGGTCGACGTCCATGACGCGGCCCTGACCCAGGCGGGTCTGGATCATCTCGAGTGATCCGGAGATCCCCGCGAGCAGGTTGTTGAAGTCGTGGGCGATGCCGCCGGTGAGTTGCCCCACCGCTTCCATCTTCTGCGACTGCCGCAGGGCCTCTTCGGCGGCCGCCAGGGCATCGGCACGCTCGCGCTCCGCCGTGAAGTCGCGCCCGACGGCGTTGATCACACCCTCGCCCGTCCGGGCCGCCCAGCTGATCCACCGATAGGTCCCGTCCCGGTGACGGTAGCGGTTGTCGAACCGCGCGAGGCTGCCGCCGGCCGAGAGCTTTCGCGCACCCTCGAGCGTAGGGGCCAGATCGTCCGGATGGACGACGTCGATCAGCGTGATCCCGATCAGGTCGTCCTCCCGCCAGCCCAGCACCTCCGTCCAGGCGGGGTTCACCGCGGTGATCGTCCCGTCGAACTGGCAGCGCAGCATCATGTCGGACGAGAGGGTCCACAGGGCATTGCAGTCGGCTGTACGCTCCTCGACCTGCCGCGCCAGGGACGCGTTGAGGTCGCGCAGTTCCGTGAGGGCGGCTTCGAGCCTGTCCTGGCTCTCCTTGAGAGCGGCGTCGGCGCGCACGCGGGCGGTGGTCTCGTTGGTGAGGATGAACAGGCCCGCGACGCGTCCCTCGGCATCGAGCACCCGGGAATACGAGAAGCTCCACCACGTGTCCCGGGCGCCCCGGTCGGTGCCGAGCGTCCACGGCAGATCGACGAACCGTTCCGGCCGGCCCGCCAGGGCGGCGTCGATGATCGGCCTGGCCTGATCCAGGGCATCGGCCCAGACCTCGTCGAACCGCGCCCCCATCGCCCAGGAGAGCCGCGGCCCGAGGAGCGGCACGTAGGTGTCGTTGAAGAAGAAGTGGAGATCCGGCCCCCAGGCCAGGATCATCGATTCCGGCGAGTTGAGCACGAGCGAGAGGGCCGCGCGGAACTCCGCCGGCCATGTCTCCGGGGGACCGAGGGGATGGCCGGACCAGTCGCGCGCGCGGATCAACCGCGCGGCCTCGCCGCCGCCGGCGAGGAAGGAGAGGGAATTGGTCACAAGCTAAAGGCGATGCAGTTCATGAGGCTTCGCGCGTATGGACCGCTTTGACCTTATCTCCAAGGTTGCCGGTTCGATCGACGACGGACGTTCGGACGTGCCTGCTCAGTTCGGGTACGGACGCATCCGACTTGGCGTGCGACTCGGCAGGTACAGCGGAGCAACCCGGATCTGAGGGCCGCAGCGGCTGCCGTGCGGGTGGCTTGCGTCGCAGCGCGCGCGAAGGCCGCCCGCTCGATCCCCGATCCGATCAGGCCCCTCGGCAGCCGCGGCCGTCGTCCACGACGGCGGCGTCAATGCGCCTCCTGCCAGTTCCCCGCCGCCTTGGCCTCCACCACCAGCGGCACCTTCAGCGTCAAGGCCGGGGCCGGAGCCTCCTCCATCACCGAGGCGATGACCGGGATCGTCGTCTCGACCTCGTCCTCGGCGACCTCGAACACCAGTTCGTCGTGCACCTGAAGTAGCATCCGGGCGCCGAGCTTCCTGGCGGCGAGGGCCGCCTCCATCCGCGCCATGGCCCGGCGGATGATGTCGGCGGCCGAACCCTGGATCGGCGCGTTGATCGCCTGCCGCTCGACGCTGGCGCGCTCGGACGGGTTGTTGGAGCGGATCTGCGGATAGTGGCAGACGCGGCCGAACAGGGTCGTGACGTAGCCCTTGTCGCGGCAGATCTTCTTGGTGGAGTCGATGTAGTCGCGGATCCCGGGGAACTGCTCGAAATATTGCTTGATGAAGGCCGACGCCTCCTCGCGGCCGATGCCGAGGCGGTCGGCCAGCCCGAAGGCCGAGATGCCGTAGATGATGCCGAAGTTGATGGTCTTGGCCCGCCGCCGCAGATCGGGCGTCATCTCCTTGAGCGGCACGCCGAACATCGCGGAGGCCGTGGCCGCGTGGATGTCGATCCCGTCCGCGAAGGCCTTCCGGAGTTCCGGGATGTCGGCCATGTGGGCCAGGAGCCGCAACTCGATCTGGGAATAATCCGCCGAGATCAGCCGGTTGCCGGGCGCGGCCACAAAGGCCCGGCGGATGCGCCGCCCCTCCTCGGTGCGGATCGGGATGTTCTGGAGATTCGGCTCCGACGATGAGAGCCGGCCCGTGGTGGTGGCCGCCAGAGAGAACGAGGTGTGGACCCGCGCCGTCTCCCGGTCGGCATGCGTCTGCAGGGAGTCGGTGTAGGTGGATTTCAGCTTCGAGAGCTGCCGCCACTCCAGAATCTTCTTGGGCAGTTCATGGCCGGCCTGGGCCAGTTCCTCCAGGAGCGTGGCGGGCGTCGCCCACTGGCCGGACGGCGTCTTCTTCGCGCCTGGCAGGCCCATTTTCCCGAACAGGATGTCGCCGATCTGCTTGGGCGAGCCTACGGAGAATTTCTCGCCGGCATCCTCCTGGATCTCCTCCTCCAGGCGCACCAGGATCTGCGAGAAGTCCCCTGAGAGCCGGCTCAGCATCTCCCGGTCGACCCGGATGCCGCGCTGCTCCATCCGGGCGATCACCGGGACGAGCGGCCGTTCCAGGGTCTCGTAGACGGCCACCCGGTGCTCGGCGACGAGACGGGGCTTCATCATCCGCCACAGGCGCAGGGTGACGTCCGCGTCCTCGGCCGCGTAGGCCGTGGCCTTGTCGATGGCGACGCGGTCGAAGCTGACCTTGTTGCGGCCGGTCCCGGCCACGTCGGAGAACGTGATCGGCTGGTGGCCGAGATGGCGGCGGGCCAGCTCGTCCATGCCGTGTCCGCCCTTGCCGGCATCGAGCACGTAGGAGATCAGCATCGTGTCGTCGAAGGGCGCCACCTCGATGCCGTAGCGGGCGAGCACGACCCAGTCGTATTTGAGGTTCTGGCCGACCTTCAGGACGCCGGGATCCTCCAGGAGCGGCTTCAGCC
This sequence comes from Methylobacterium sp. P3_A11, assembly GCF_056403155.1. Lineage (NCBI taxonomy): Bacteria > Pseudomonadati > Pseudomonadota > Alphaproteobacteria > Hyphomicrobiales > Methylobacteriaceae > Methylobacterium > Methylobacterium sp. P3_A11. Next base: position 78,227 of record NZ_JBFUGA010000007.1, on the reverse strand, counting down.
GGGCGATGGCGTCCTTCAGGGGGATCTGGCCCGGAACCGGCTCGGCCACATCGGAGGACGCGGCGCCCTCGCCGAACAGGTCCGTGGCGTCGGCCTGCACCTTCGCCGCCTGCACGTGGGCCAGCGGAATGTAGCAGGCCCGGCCGGTGGCGACCGCCAGCGACACGCCGACGAGGCCGGCCCTGTGGGCGTCCAGCGCGTCGGTCTCGGTGTCGACCGCGATCACACCGGCCTCCTGGCCCAGGGCGATCCAGGCGTCGAGCTGCTCCAGGGACGCGACGGTCTCGTAGGCGGCGGTGTCGAACGGCGCCACGGCCTCCGCGGCCCGGGCGGCCACCACGTTGCCGGGAGTTGCCTCCACGGGCGCCCGGGGTTTGGCCGGGGCGTCCGGCAGATCGAGATCCGCGAAGGGATCGACCTCCCCGCCCTCGGGCGGGGCTGCGCCAGGCGGGCGCTCGGCGCCGGCGGCTGCGGTCTCCGGGTCCGGGGGCACGGAATCGCCGAAGAACGGCACCGCGTCGCTGCCGCCCGCGCCATTGGCGGAGCCCTGCGGCCGGGAGCCCGGCAGGAGCCGCGGATCGGGCTTCACCGCCTCGGGATCGACGTGCAGCATCTGGGCGATGCGGCGCGTGAGGGTATTGAACTCCATCGCCTTCAGGAAGCCGACGAGCTTCTCCGGATCGGGCTGAGGCACGCCGAGGTCGTCGAGCGCCACCGGGACGGGCACGTCCTCCATCAGCGCGACGAGCTTGCGCGAAAGCTTGGCCTGATCGACGTTGGCCAGCAGCGTCTCCCGGCGCTTGGGCTGCTTGATCTCGCCCGCCCGCTCCAGCAGGGTTTCGAGGCTGCCGAACTCCTTGATCAGGGCCGCGGCGGTCTTCAGGCCGATGCCGGGCACCCCCGGCACGTTGTCGGATGTGTCGCCGATGAGCGCCAGGGCGTCGCCGATCTGGTTCGGCTGCAGGCCCTCCCACTTGGCGATGATCGCCTCGACATCGAGGTTGCGCTCGGGCCGGTAGCCGGGCTTGCCCTTGGCGCCGGATTCGAAATCGTAGAACCGAACCTGCGGCCCGACGAGCTGCATCAGGTCCTTGTCGGAGGAGACGATGATGACGCCCGCGCCCCGCGCCTCCGCCTGCCGGGTGTAGGTGGCGATCAGGTCGTCGGCCTCGTAACGCTCCAGCTCCACGGCGTGCAGGCCGAAGGCCCGCACCGCGTCTCGCATCAGCGGCATCTGGCGCTTGAGGTCATCGGGCGCGTCGGGACGATGCCCCTTGTAGTCCGGGAACATCTCCTTGCGGAACGAGCCCTCGGACTTGTCGAAGACAATGCCGAGATGGGTCGGCATCGTGCCCGCGGCCCCGTCCTGCAGGAACTGCGCGATCTTGGTGCAGAACAGGCGGACGGCGCCGGTGGGCAGCCCGTCGGAGGGGCGGGAATTGTACTTCTGGTCCTGGTTGATCGACTGGAAATAGGCCCGGAAGATGAAAGACGAGCCATCGACCAGGATCACCTGATCGCCGGGGCCGACGGGCTTGGTCTCGGGGCTCGACGCGGGCTTCGAGTCGGTCATGGGCTCGGGCGGCTCTGGGCGATCAGGAGTCGGGCACGCGGTCCAGCTCGGTGCGGCAGGCCGCGACCAGAACGGGCTCTTCGTGGTGGACGGTGAGCCAGACGATGTCCAGCGTCACCCGGTGATAGCTGTGGCGATAGACGTTGCCCGCATCCGCGATCTGTCGCCACGGCACCTCGGGATACCGGGCTTTCGTCTCGGCGCTCAATCGGCGGCTCGCCTCCGAAATGATCTCCGAGCAGCGCACGACCGCGAATTGGGTGCGCTCGTCTGCCTCGAATGTCTCGAGCGTGAATCCAGCAACGAACCGAGTTGCGCGCTCGGCGTTGGCGACGATGTCTGAGCAGACCGTCCGCTCGCGCTCAGAAGGCGAAAACGGCATCATGCTCGGCCCGCGCGCGGACTCGATCCTTCAGAGCCGCCCGGTTCGCCACGTCGACCCGGATCGGAAACAGGTCATCGATGAAGTGGCACAGGCCGACATAGCCGTAGATCCCGCCCACAACGGGCGCATCGATGTCGATCATCACGTCGAGGTCGCTATCCGCCCGCGCCTCCCCCGGGCGACCGAGCCGAACAGGGCGGCGTGCAGCACCCCGCGCCGGCGCAGCTCGGCCTGGTTGGAACGCAGGATGTCGAGGGCGACGTGCCTGTCCATGGATCCGGCACCGCAGGGAATCGGAAATCGGCACCAACAGCCTACCAGACTCGGGCCGCCGCCGCGCGGGATCAGGCGGCGAGTTCCCGCCCCAGCGTTTCCACCCGGCGCAGGTCGTCCACGAAGGCCGCGTAGGCCTCCGCCTTCGCCTCGTCGGGCAAGCGCAGGAGGTAGGAGGGGTGCACGGTGATGAAGCCCTGGAAGCGGTTGTCGTGCCGGTCGAACCGGAACGGCCCGCGCGCCCGCGTGATCGGAACCGCCTTTCCGGTCAGCGCCAGCACGGCGGTCGCGCCGAGGGCGACGACGAGCTTGGGCGCCACGAACTCCAGCTCCCGGTCGAGCCACCAGCGATAATGGCTGACCTCGCCGGCCGTCGGCTTCTGGTGGATGCGGCGCTTGCCGCGCTCCTCGAACTTGAAGTGCTTGACCGCGTTCGTGAGATAGCTTGCCCCGCGGTCGATCCCGGCCTCCGCCATGGCGCGGGACAGGAGCTGCCCGGCCGGCCCGATGAAGGGACGACCCTGCCGGTCCTCCTGGTCGCCGGGCTGCTCACCCACGAAGGCGATCGTGGCGCCCACCGGCCCCTCGCCGAGCACGGCCTGGGTCGCGCCCGGCACGAGCGGCTCGGTCCGGCGGATGATCGCGTTCAGCTCGTCCAGGGTCTTGGGATCCTGGTCCGCCATCGCGGCGACGGCGCGGGCGGGTTCGCGGCGTGTGGGCACGGTCGGCTCCCTCTCGATCATCGCTTCGGTACGCCCGGCCGCCGCGCGCACCAGGGCGGGGATCGCGGCCGTCTCGGGCATGTTGCGCCAGTATTTCTTGGGCATCTCGGCCCGCATCGCCTTGAGGTTGGTGCGGGCCGGGTTGAACGTGCTCTCGTAATAGGTCTGCCAGCCGGCCTCGAACCCGTCGCCCTCGGGCAGCTGCGTCCGGTCCCCGGGCGGCCCGAAGGTCAGGGTCTCGGTGTCCCAATGGGCCGAGCCCTCGGGCGTCAGGATCGACCAGCGCATCCCGCGGAAGCGGTTCACGAAGAACGGTGCGGCGGCCTCCAGGATGTGGTGATCCGGCTCGAACCACGCGACGTAGTGCTCGCCCCGGCCATCTTCCGACCGACGGAAGCGCAGGAAGGCGTGCATCTTGTGCAGGTCGCGCCCGATCGCCTTCGCCATCCGGTGCAGGCGGTAGACCAGCGGGTCGCTGCCGACCTCCATCAGGTGCCGCTCGCCTTGGCAGACCCGCCAGATCAACGCGTAGAGCAGGCCGTAGCGTTCCGGATCGCTGTGCGGAACCACCTGGGGGATCAGGCCGGCCACAGGTTTCGGCAGGGCCAGCGGCGCGCCAGGGGCCGGGGCCGACGCGGCGCCGAACAGGCCGGGCGAATCGGTCACCGTCCATGTCACGGCTTCGGGCCGAACGCCCTGGGCGACGAGGCTCCGGACGGCAAGGCGAAAACCGGTGAGATCGGCGCCCGGGCGCAAAGCGACGGCGCGCGGACTCCGCGAATCCCCTCCCCTCTCAGCGGGGGAGAGAAGGGAAGGCGCGTTTCCCGCTCGCATCAAAACAAGCTCAGCTGGGCCGCCGGCTCGACCAGCCGCGTCCGCAGGTCGAGCCGATCCGTGAGACCGACGGGGCGATGATCGGCGGCCACGAGGAACGGCCGCGCCCGTTTCAGGCCCGACGTGAGACGGGCGACGTCGTCCAGGCGCAGGGTCGTGTGGCGGCGCGCCTTGACGATCTTGTCGACCGCCCGCGCCCCGAGCCCCGGCACCCGCAGCAGCCATTCCCGATCGGCCTTGTTGACGTCCACGGGGAACTTGTCCCGATGCTTCAGCGCCCAGGCGAGCTTCGGATCGATGTCGAGGGCGAGCATGCCGCCCTCGGCCGCGTCGGCGACGTCGTCGGGGGTGAATGCGTAGTACCGGAGCAGCCAGTCGGCCTGGTAGAGCCGGTGCTCGCGCTGGAGCGGCGGCGGTTTTGGCGGCAGGATCGCCGAGCCGTCCGGGATCGGGCTGAACGCGGAGTAATAGACCCGCTTCAGGCCGACGCTGCCATAGAGCAGCGCACTCTTGCGGATCAGCGCCTCGTCGGTGGTGGCGTCCGCCCCCACGATCACCTGCGTCGAATGACCGGCCGGCGAGAAGCGCCTCTTCTCGGCCTTCGCCTCCGCGATCCGCTCGCCGATCTGCGCCATCGCGCCCTGGATCGCGGCGCCGTCCTTCTCGGGAGCAAGGCGCTCCAGGCTCGCCTCGGTGGGCAGCTCGACGTTGATCGACAGCCGGTCGGCGTAGAGGCCGGCCTCCTCGATCAGCCAGGGGCTCGCCTCGGGGATCGATTTCAGGTGGATGTACCCGGCGAAGCCATGGTCGCGCCGGAGCGACTTCGCCACGCGGGTCAGCAGTTCCATCGTGTGGTCCGGCGACTTGATGATGCCGGAGGACAGGAACAGACCCTCGATGTAGTTGCGCCGGTAGAAATTCAGCGTGAGATTCACGACCTCCTCGACCGTGAATTTCGCCCGCCGCACGTTCGAGGACCGCCGGTTCACGCAGTAGGCGCAGTCGAACAGGCACCAGTTGGTCAGCAGGATCTTCAGGAGCGACACGCAGCGCCCGTCCGGCGTGTAGGCGTGGCAAATTCCGGCCCCGGTGGTGGAGCCGAGGCCGTCCTTGCCGGCCGCGCGCTTCGGCGCCGCCGACGAGGCGCAGGACGCATCGTATTTCGCGGCATCGGCCAGGATGCGCAGCTTCTTGGCAAGGGTCTCGTCCATCGAACAGACAATGAACAACCCGGCCGAAGGTGCAAGGCGGACGAGCCCTTTGCCCCGAGCCGCGATGCCGCACCCGTCATGGCGGCGCATCCGGCTCCTCGTCGACGACCCGCCGGGCGAGGTCGTAGCCGAACCCGGCCCGCGCCAGCGCCGCGAGGTCCCTGTCCCGATAGGCGGCCCGCTGATCCGAGCGGCGATGCGGACCCAGGCGCCGCCGCTTGGCATAGGCCCGGGCGGATTGATCTTCGATCCGGTCCGCCTCCCCGTCGGCCATGGCCTCGCGCTCGGCCTGCATGGCCGCCTCGACCACGGCCCGCGGGACGCCCTTGGCGGCGAGCTTGGCCGAGACGCCCCGGCTGGACGTGCCGCGTCGGCGCAGGGTGGCGAGCCGGGTATCGGCGAATCGCGCATCGTCCACGAGCCCGGCCGAGACCGCCCGCGCCACCGTCGCGGCGACGAGGTCCGCGAAGCCCTCGGGATCCTCGCCCCGAGCCCGCGCCCGCTTCTGGACCCGGCGCGCCAGGGTCCGGCGCAGCATCTCGGTCGAGGCGCTGTAGCGCTCCAGATAATGGAGCGCGGCCCGTTCGAGCCAGGCCGGACTCACCGGCCCCGGCGGCTTGGCCGCCCGGTCGCGGCGTTCTGGCGCGGATCCTGCAACGTTTGGAGGTTTCACCGGTTCTTCACGATCTCGACAGGTTTGCGTTCCATGACTCGGCTATGGAACGTGCGCAACGCGACAGGCTCGGCGATGGCCCGAACCACCGTTCTTCGTCCGATCGCCCTCAGGGCCGCAGGCGGCGCCTGCAGTCCGGGGCGGCGATTCTGATGCGCCGCGAGTGGCTCCTGGTCCTCGTCGCCCTGGGGCTCGCCGCGGCCGCGGCCGCCATCGTCTACCTGTCGCGTCCGAACACGCTCACGGTCGCGGTCGGTCCCCAGGACGGACCCGAGGCCGCGCTGATCGAGGCCTATGCCAGCGCCCTCGACCGGGCGCGCGAGGATGTGCGCCTCAAGGTCGTCCGGTACGGCGATGTCCGCGACAGCGCCCTGGCACTCCAGCGGAACAAGGCCGACCTCGCGGTGGTCCGGCCGGACGTGTTCCTGCCCGAGAACGGGCTGACCCTGGCGATCCTGCACGACGAGGCCCTGGTGATCGCCGCCCCCGAGGCAGCCGACATCGACGACGTCCCCGCCCTCGCACGCAAGCGGCTCGGCATCGTCGTCCGCCACAGTGCCGACCTGCCGTTCCTGACGAACCTGCTCTCCTTCTACGACCTGCTGCCCGACAGCGCGGCCGAGGACGCGCCGGAGAGCAGCCATGCGGCTGCCGAGGCGGAGCCCGGCCACGTCGTCGTGGTGCCGCTGAAGGTCGGCGAGGTCACGGCCGCCCTCGCCGACAAACGGGTCGACGCGGTCGCGATCATCGCCAGCCCCGCATCGAAGGCGGCGGCCGGGATGGTGCACGCCGTCGAACTGGGTTCGCTGGACCGCAAGATCGGCTTCGTCTCGATCCCGGATGGCGACGCGATCCTGCAACGCTTCCCGGAGTTGCAAGCCGTGACCATCCCGGCGGGCACCTTCGGCGGTCGACCGAAGCGGCCCGACGAGGAGATCAAGACCGTCGGCGCCTCCTATCGCCTGATGGCCCGGGGCACGGTCAGCCGCGTCGCAGTCGCCTCGGCGACGCAGCACCTGTTCGAGTGGCGCTCGCGGCTCGCCTCGGCGGCGCCGGTTGCCAAGCTGATGAAGGCGCCGGACTTCGACACGACGGTGGCGGCGACCTCCGCGCGCCTCCCGAACCATCCCGGTGCGGTCGACTATTTCGAGCGCGAGCAGCAGACCTTTCTCGATCGCTACGAGGACTACATCTACCTCTTCGCCTTCTTCGGCGGCACGATCGGCTCCGGCATTGCCTGGATCGGGCAGCGGCTCGCCCGCAAGCGCCGGGAGCGCGTGGACGTCGTGCTCGACCGGCTGCTCGACATCATGCGCGAGGTGCGTGCGGCGACGACCAGTTCCGAATTGGACACGATCGCGATCGAGACCGACGGGCTGGTGGCCGACGTGGTCTGCTATGCCCGCGAGCGCAGCATCGATTCCCGCACGGTGAGCGCCCTGATCCTGGCGGTGGACGGGGTGCACGCGGCCATCGCCGACGCCCGGCGTCAGGCGAGCGAGACCGAGCCGCGGGGTGCGTCCCGCAACCGGACGGCGCGGCTGCTCGCACTCGACCTCCCGGCGGCGGAATGACCACGGGGGCCGGATGGCTGGCGGCGTAGGGATATCATGCTAACGGGAGCCATGTTCGATCCCGTCGCCGCCCTCAACACGGTCCTGGAGAACCTCGACCGCGAGGCCCGCGAGCCCACCAAGCTCAGGGCCGCCCTTGTGCCGCAGTTGCGCCGGGTGATCGAGGAGGGCCACCGCGCCGCCGAGGCGCAGCTCCTCGAGGACCGCAACGGTCTGCGCTGCGCGCAAACGCTCTCGAACCTCACCGACGCGGTGGTCCGCGCGATCCACGACGCCGTGGTCTGGCGGCTCTATCCCAACGACAATCCTTCGACCGGCGAGCAGCTCGCGGTGGTCGCCACCGGCGGCTACGGCCGGGGCACGATGGCGCCGGGCTCGGACATCGATCTCCTGTTCCTGCTGCCCTACAAGCAGACCGCGTGGTCGGAGAGCGTCGTCGAGGGGATGCTCTATGTCCTGTGGGACCTGAAGCTGAAGGTCGGCCACGCCACACGATCGGTGGAGGAATGCCTGCGCGAGGCGCGGGCCGACATGACGATCCGTACCGCCCTCCTGGAAGCGCGATACCTGTTCGGCACCCGGATCCTCTACGAGGAACTCGTGACGCGGTTCGACGCCGAGCTGGTGGTCGGGTCCGCCTCCGAATTCGTGGAGGCGAAGCTGCGCGAGCGCGACCTGCGCGTCTCGAAGGCCGGTACCTCCCGCTACCTCGTCGAGCCCAACGTCAAGGACGGCAAGGGCGGCCTGCGCGACCTGAACACGCTGTTCTGGATCGCCAAATACACCTACCGCGTGCGCGACCAGATCGAACTCGTGAGCGCCGGCCTGTTCACCCCGGACGAATACGCGTTGTTCGAGCGCTGCGACGAGTTCCTGTGGCGGGTCCGCTGCCACATGCACTTCGCGACGAAGCGCGCGGAAGAGCGCCTGTCCTTCGGATTGCAGCCGCGGATCGCCGAACGCTTCGGGTACGAGGCCCGCGGCGGATTGTCGGGCGTCGAGCGCTTCATGAAGGCGTATTTCCGCGTCGCCAAGGATGTCGGCGACCTCACCGCCATCGTGTGTGCGGAGCTGGAGGCGCGCCACGCCAAGCGCACGCCGGTGCTCGACCGCTGGATCGGCCGGTTCCGCGACCGCTTCCGGGCGACCGCGATCGAGGCGGAGGATTTCTGGATCGACCACGGCCGGGTGAACCTGCGCGCGGAGGACGCCTTCGAACGCGACCCGGTCAACCTGATCCGGCTGTTCTGGCTCGCCGACCGGCACAACCTCGCGATCCATCCGGACGCGAAGCGGCTGGCCAACCGGTCCCTTCGCCTCGTCAACCCGTCGCTGCGCGTCGACCCCGAGGCGAACCGCCTGTTCGTCGAGATCCTGACCTCGCGGAATGCGCCGGAAGAGGCCTTGCGCGAGATGAACGAGGCGGGCGTGCTCGGCCGCTTCATTCCGGATTTCGGCCGCATCGTCGCGATGATGCAGTTCAACATGTACCACCACTTCACGGTGGACGAGCACCTGCTGCGCACGGTCGGCGTGCTGGCCGACATCGAATCGGGTCGGGCTCAGGAGACCTATCCGCTGGTCTCGCGCCTCGTGCACACGATCCACAACCGCACGGCTCTCTACGCGGCGATCCTGCTGCACGACATCGCCAAGGGCCGGCCGGAGGACCACTCGATCGCCGGCGCCGCCATCGCCGAGAAGCTCTGCCCCCGCTTCGGCCTGAACCAGGCCGAGACCGAGACGGTGCGCTGGCTCGTGGAGCACCACCTGCTGATGTCCATGACGGCGCAGAGCCGCGACCTCTCGGACGCCAAGACGATCGAGCGCTTCGCCGCGAGCGTGCAGAGCTTGGAGCGGCTGAAGCTCCTTACGATCCTGACCGTGGCGGATATCACGGCGGTCGGCCCCGGCGTCTGGACCGCCTGGAAAGGCACACTGGTCCGCACCCTCTACGACGAGACCGAGGTCTACCTGTCGGGGGGCCATTCCGAGATCGCCCGCACGGACCGGGTGCGCCTCGTCCAGATGGGCCTGCGCGAGCAGCTGCCCGGCTGGGCCTCGGAGGAGTTCGACGCGTATGCGGGCCGGCACAGCCAGGCCTACTGGCTCAAGGTCGACGGCACGCGCCAGCTCAAGAACGCGATCTTCCTGCGCGACGCCCTCGCCGACGGCCGGACCAGCGCGACCGACGTGGGCCTCGATCCCGTGCGGGGGGTGACCGAGATCACGATCTACTCGCCGGATCATCCGCGCCTGCTCGCCATCGTCACCGGCGCCTGCGCGGCGGCCGGCAGCAACATCGTCGACGCGCAGATCTTCACCACCACCGACGGCTTCGCCCTGGACACGATCTTCATCTCCCGCGCCTTCGAGCGCGACGAGGACGAGCTGCGCCGGACCAAGCGCATCACGGCGGCGATCGAGCGGGCGCTGAAGGGGGAGATCCGCATCGCCGACCTCGTCGCCGACAAGCACCCGCTGTCGAGCACCCGCGCCAAGACCTTCCCGGTGCCGCCGGACGTCATCATCGACAACGCCCTGTCAAGCCGGGAAACCGTCGTGGAGGTGACCGGCCTCGACCGGCCGGGCCTCCTCTACGAGCTGACGACGGCCTTCGGCCGGCTGTCGCTCAACATCACCTCGGCCCACGTGGCGACCTTCGGCGAGCGGGCCGTGGATGTCTTCTACGTCACCGATCTTACCGGCACGCGGGTGACGCAGCCCGACCGGCAGGCCGCGATCCGCAGCGCGGTGATGGACGTGTTCGCGCACGACGTCGCCACCCTCAAGGCCGAGGGACTGGAGGCGCTGGTGGCTGCGCCCCCGCCGCGGGAGGCGTGAGCGGACGGGTTGATTTCGTCGCCCCTCGGTCAGATATCAGCGCCGAATTCGACCATCCCGCATCGATTCCCGCCCACGACTGAAACGTGATGACGAGCAACGACATGACCCAGGATGACCAGCGCCAGACCACGGTCGAAGCCGGTGCCGGCCAGGATTCCGCGCCCGCGGATCTGGGCGCCGGGTCGGCCTCGGTCGATCCCGTCGCGGAGGCCCTGGCCCTGCTCACCGCTGAGCGCGACGAACTGAAGGACCGGATGCTGCGCACCCTCGCCGAGATGGAGAATCTGCGGCGCCGCACGGAACGTGAGGTTGCCGACGCCCGAGCCTACGCGGTGACCAACTTCGCCCGGGACGTGCTCAACGTCGCCGACAACATCCGCCGTGCCCTCGACAGTGTCCCGGCTGACGCGAAGGCCTCGGCGGACGGCGCCCTGAAGGGCCTTATCGACGGCATCGACCTGACCGAGCGCGACCTCGGCAAGACCCTCGAGCGCCACGGCGTGAAGATCGTCGAACCGCAGGGCCAGAAGTTCGATCCCAACCGTCACCAGGCGATGTTCGAGGTGTCGAATGCCGAGGTTCCGGCAGGAACCGTCGTGCAGGTCGTGCAGGCGGGCTACGTCATCGGCGAGCGCGTGCTTCGGCCGGCCCTGGTGGGTGTGGCCAAGGGCGGTCCCAAGGCTGCCGCCAATCCGGCCGACGCGGCCTGACCCGTCCTGCGGCGCGGCCTACTGGCAGGGCAGCGCCGCGGCGAAATCCGAGATGAACTGCGCGGTCTGTCGGGTCTGAGCCGGCGCGCGCGGGTCTCTGGCAACCGTTCCGGCCTCGCGCTGGAGGCGACCGTTGCAGGCGCAGGTCGGCAGCCTCCCCGAGGCCGGTTCGGGATAGCACGCGTCGTGATGCGCACAGGCGCGATCCAGGGCGTCGATCGGCGGGTATCCGGGTCCCCGACTGCCGGGGCCGCAGAAATTCCCGTAGATCAGGATGCCACCGTGGCCGGCCGAGCCGGGCGGGACGATTTCCTGAGCTTGCGCCGAGACGGCGCAGGCCACGAGCCCGAAGGCGAGCGAAACGATCGTCAGGGAAGTCGGGCTCGGAACGGTCACGGTCGATCCTGTCGGCGAAGACCCCTGGTCACGCGGAGCGAGGCCCGAGCGGCATTCGGGATTGCCGATCCCCACCGGCCGAGAACAGGTGCACGCGGCCGACGGATTCGCAAAGCCGAACGCCGTCCATTGCGACCGAGCCCGGCCGATCCGTCAAGTACTCGGCCAGGCAATATTACTCAGAATCGGTAATTTACACCGGCCCGAACCAGAGCGAACCCGGAATCCTGTTTGCCGGCACCATAATATGCCGGAACGCTGGCTTTGTAATACGTCGCGGCGGCCGATCCTCGGCCGAGATGGAGATAGAGGGCCTCCACTTTGACGGAGAGCTTCTCGGTGAAGGCGTACTCGATGCCGCCGCCGGTCGCGTAGCCGATCCGATCGGTGGACGGTGGAGCGTAGGGATAGGATCCCGCATAGGTTGAGCGGGCACCGCCGCCATACGCGAAGCCGCCGGTGCCGTAGACGAGGACGCGATCGAACGCGTAGCCGAGCCGGCCGCGGACCGTGCCGAAATAGTCCAGGCTGGGCCGAACGCTGTAGTAGGGCGTCGTGCCGAGATAAGCGGCGTCCGCCTTCGCGAAGGCCGTGCCCTGGATGTCGGTTTCGGCGCCGACCAGGAAGCCGGAGCCCGGGTTGAACTGATAATTGTAGCCGATCTGTCCGCCACCGGCGAAGCCGCCGGACCGACCGCCGCCGGTGGCGGCCCCGTAGGTCGGGTCGGTGAATCCGCTGCTTCCCGTGTGGAGGGCGTACCCCGCATTCAAGCCCGCATAGAATCCGGTCCACGTGAAGACCGGCAGCGGGGGCGGCAGGGGCGGAGGCGGTGCGCGCCGGGGCAGATCCGCTGCCTGAGCCGTAAGGGCGACGCAGCCGATCGTGATGCCCGTGAGGGCAGCATGGAACCTGAAGGTCATGGATTTCTCGGTCTGGAGCGCGGCGAGGCGGCGGGATCAGAGGGCCAGGAGGAGCAGACCGACGACCGTCACGGACAAGATCAGGCACAGCGCGAGATCGAGGACGGCCGCTCCGCCGCAGGCCGGGGCTGGCTGCGGATGACCCGATCCGGACAGGGCAATCACGACTGCACCGCGGGGATTTCGGTCGCTCGCGCGGCCGCTCTCATGGTTCGGGTGGCGCGCGCTGGCGTGACGACACCCGAGGGTGCCGCCGCCCCGTCTGAGGGGATGACGGGTGCGGCGGCCTGCGACGTCTTCGGTGCGATGGCGCGGTGGACCGTTTCCGCGACAGCGACCCCGAGGACGGGCAGGGTGAACGCGGCGAAGGCGCAGACGAGGCGCCGCAACCGCGGAATGGGATCGCTCAACCGCAGACGGGCGGCGGACGAAACGGGGAGCGTGAGCGGTGGCATCGCCACTGGGACAAGCGGGCGGGTTCGATCTGTCATTGCTGCCTGTTCCCGGCTCTTCGTGGGAAATTTGACCACGATCTGGCTTACGTGTGCAAAAATCCCACGTCAATTCTGAAAGTGCGGTTCGGTGTGCGGGGCCGCACGCGGTGGGATTGTATCCCACGGCACAAGCCGTCACGATGGAGCCATGTCTGAGACTGCCGATACACCGCGGGAGGGGGCCAACCTTCACGCGCCGCTCGCGCGGCTGCTGCGCCCACTCGTGCGCCTGCTCGTGGCTCGCGGCATCACGTTCCCGGGACTGATGGACCTCCTGCGTGAGCTCTACGTGAACGTGGCGGAATACGACTTCGCACTGGCCGGCAAGGAGCAGACCGACAGCCGCGTCTCCCTGCTGACCGGCATCCACCGCAAGGAGGTCCGGCGTCTGCGCGGTGCCGGCGCCCCGGTCAGCGCCGTTCCGGCGGTCGTCTCGCGCACCAGCCGGATCATCGCCCGCTGGATCGCCGATCCGGCCTTCACCGATCCGCAGGGCCAACCCCTGAAGCTGCCGCGCACTGCCGAGGGCGGCGCGCCCTCGTTCGAATCCCTGGTGGCCGGCGTGACCCGGGACCTGCGGCCCCGCGCCGTCCTCGACGAGTGGCTCGACCGCGGGCTGGCCTTCACCGATCCGCAGGATCGGATCGTGCTGGCCGAGGCCGCCTACGTGCCCCGGGGCGACGGCGCCGAGGGGCCGCAGCTCTATTATTTCGGCCGCAACCTGCACGACCACATCGCCGCGGCCGTCGCCAACATCGTCGGCGAGACGCCGCGCTTCCTGGAGCGGGCGGTCCACTATGACGGGCTGTCCAAGGAGCTCGCGACCAAGCTCGAGGCTCGCGCCCGCGAGATCGCCATGGAGGCCCTGCAGCAGGCCAACCGGGAAGCGCACGCGGCCTGCCAGACCGACCCGGGCGGCACGCATCGCTGGAACTTCGGCCTTTACGTCTACACGGAAGCGGCGCCCCCGGCGCAGCCCAAGGACGGCCGTTGAGAGCCCGGCCGGTGCCCGTGTCGCCCAATCGTCGGTTCGTCCTGCGCCTGCTCGCGGGCGCCGCGACCCTCTTGCCAGGCGCCGTCCGTCCGCAGGAAGCGCCGCGCGACCAGGGTATCGGCGGCACCGGCATGATGCGGACCGACGAGCCGAAGGGCGGATCTCTGGGTGAAGGCGACCGCGGCATCGGCGGCACCGGCGTGATCGGCACGATCCGCCGCTTCGGCTCGATCATCGTCAACGACCTGCGCATCGCCTATCCGCCGGAGGTGGAGGTGCGCATCGACGGCGCTCCCGCGACGACCGCCGACCTGAAGATCGGGCAGGTGGTCCACGTGGTCGCGCGGCCGGAGGGCGGCGGCCTCGCCACGCGGCGCATCGACGTGACCAGCGAGGTGGTCGGGCCGGTGGAGGCCGTCGCGCCGGGGCACCTGATCGTGCTGGGGCAGCGGGTCTCGACCGCGGGTCTCGACGGCGCGTGGAAGCCGGGCGCACGGGTCGCCGTGAGCGGGCTGCGGCGGCCGGACGGCGTGATCGTGGCGAGCCTGATCGAGGCGCGGGAGACCGGGCCGGATCGCGTCTCCGGCCCGGTGCGCCGCGGCCCGGACGGGCTCAGGATCGGCGCCCTCCGCCTCTCGGGGGCCGACGCCCTGCCGCCGGGCAAGCGTGTCCAGGTGACCGGAACGGCGACGAACAATGTGCTCGCCGTGACCAACGCGGCGCAGGTGGGCCTGCCGTTTCCGCCGGGTCTCAGGCGGGTCTCGATCGAGGCCTATATCGGCCGGGCCGGCGCCGGTCTCGACGTCGGCGCAGGCTACGCGGTGGTGGGCCGGGCGGCCGCGCGGGTTCCGCGCGCCGGGAGCGTGCGGGCGGTGCTGACTGCCTCGATCGCGCGGGACGGCGACCTCACGGTCGAGCGGCTGCGGATCGAGAACCGCATCGCTCCCGGGCCGACGCAACCGGATGCCCCGCGGTTCGAGCGGGAGCGCGACCGACTGGATCTGCGCAACCTGCCCGACGAACTGCCCGGACGTTTCGGCGCCGAGCCCGGCGGCAGAGCCGGAGGTTTGGGCGGCCTCGGTGGGCCGCGCGGCCCCGCCATCGATACCCGGCCGGGGGGCGCCCTGGTCCCCGGCACGGACGGACCTGGAGGGTTCGGGGCGCCCCGCGGCGGCTTCGGCGGCGCGCCGCCGGCAGGCCCGGGGGCGTTTCCGGGCGGCCCGGGGGGGTTCRGCGGTCCGCCCGGCGGGCCGGGCGCAGGCCCGGGTGGCGGCGGTTTCGGCGGCGGCGGTTTCGGTGGACCTGGCGGAGGACGTCGCTAGGACGGGCCTCAGCCCCCGGCCTCCCGATCGAGCAGCGCGCGCTTGCGCGCGACGCCCCAGCGATAGCCCGAGAGAGCGCCGTCCGAGCGCACCACCCTGTGGCAGGGGATGGCCACYGCGACCGGATTCGCCCCGCAGGCCCGGGCGACCGCGCGCATCGCCGTCGGCAGGCCGATGGCCCGGGCGATCTCCGCGTAGGTCGCCGTCGACCCGACCGGGATCTTGCGCAAGGCCTCCCAGACCTGCTGCTGGAAGGCGGTGCCACGAATGTCGAGGGGCAGGTCGAGACCGCTGCCCGGCGCCTCCACGAGGCCGATGACCTGCGCCATCCAGCGCTCGAAAACCGGATCGCCGCCTTCGATCTCCGCGCCGGGAAAGCGGTCCTGGAGATCCTGCAGCAGGGGCTCGGGCGCATCGCCGAGCAGGATCGCGCAGACGCCCGCCTCGGTGGCGGCGACCAGGATCGCGCCCAGGGTGCAGGCGCCGATGCCGAACCGGATATGCAGGCCCGCGCCCCCGGTCCTGTAGGATGCGGGCGCCATGCCGAGGCGGGGGGCGCCGCCCGCGTAGAAGCGGCTCGCCGCGCCGTAGCCGGCTTCGTACAGGACCTCGGTCACCGAGGCGGCTCCCGGCAGACGGGCGGCCACCGTGGCGGCGCGGCGGGCGGCGGCATAGCCCTTCGGCGTCACGCCGGTGGCGGCCTTGAACACCCGGTGGAAATGGTAGGCACTCAGGCCGGCGGCGCGGGCGAGTTCGGCGAGCGACGGCATCGTCTCGGCCGACTCGATCAGGCGACAGGCCCGGGCGACCATCTCGGCCCTGCGCTCGGCCAGCGCGGGCTCGTCCGGGCGGCAGCGCCGGCACGGCCGGAAGCCGGCAGCCTCGGCCTCGGCGCAGGACCGGTGGAAGGTCACGTTCTCGGGCCGCGCCGCCCGCGAGGCGCAGCTCGGACGGCAGTAAACCCCGGTGGTGCGGACCGCGTACACGAAGGTGCCGTCGGCGCGCGCGTCGCGGGCCGAGAGGGCCGCCCAACAGTCGGCTTCACTGAGATCGGGCCTGGGAACCACGCGCATGGCGGCGGCACTATGCGGCTTGGCGTGGGCGTTGGGGAGGGGCATGAGGGGACCTGCCGGGCGGTGGATGGCGCTCGCCGCACTCTGTCCATCCGTTGCCGCTCCGGCATCCCGCTCCTTGCGCCCGAATCCGCTGCAACCGGCGGCCGGCACCGGAGCGGGCGCTCCGCCTCGCGAGGACGCCATGGCATCCAGCAACACCGACCACATCCATGTCGGCCAGGACGGGTGGCTGTTCCTGAAAACGGGGACCAACGATGTCCTCGGCCAGTACGAACGGCCCGAGGAGACGACGGAGCTGATCTGGCAGTGGCGGAGCCTCGTGACGACCCGCGAACGGCGCCTGCGCGGCCTGGGTATCCTGTATCGCCACGTCGTCGCCCCGGAGAAGCTGATGATCTACGATCACCGTCTCGACGGGCTCGCGATCCGCCCGGCCGCGTCGCCGGCCTACCGTCTGCTGCACAACGAGCCCTCGACGGGCCGCCTTCGAGGCCCCATCGCCCGCTACGCCGGCTGGCGCCGACGGAAGCGCTGGCGGGCGACCTGCATCGATCTGGTGACCCCGATGCGGACGCAGCGCGACAGCGCCGACCTCTACTGCCGGACCGACACACACTGGTCGTTCGAGGGATGCTTCCTGGCCTATGCTGAGATCTGCCGGGCACTGGGAGCAACGCCGCGGGACGACCTGCGGGACCGGCCCTCCTTCGAGACCGACCACGACGGCGATCTGGGAAGCGCGTTCGATCCGCCGCGGCGGGCGCGCTCGCGCACCGTCCTGATGCAGCAGGACGCGGTGCGGACCTATGGCAGCCCGATCGTCGAGGCACGGGAGAAGGCCGGGCTCCTGCACACGCTGCATGTCGGCGCCCACGTGGTCTACGGCAACGCCAAGGCCACCGACCCGCGGCGGCTGGCGCTGTTCGGCGATTCCTTCTCGCACGTCATGCCGTACATGCTGACGATCATGCTCGCGGAAACGTTCCGCGAGGTGCACTTCATCTGGAGCACCTCGCTGGACTGGCCGTATATCGAGCGCGTCCGGCCCGACATCGTGCTCACCGAGGTGGCCGAGCGGTTCATGGTCCAACTGCCCGACGACACCTTCTCGGTCGAACGTTACGCCCAGGAGCGTTTCGGCGCCGAACTCGCCGCCGCCGGCGCCTGACCGGTGCCGGCGGGCCGATCCGATCAGGCCTGCAGCTTGGCCATCAGCGCGTCGGACAGGGCGAAGTTGACGTAGACGTGCTGAACGTCGTCCTGGTCCTCGATCACCTCCACGAGGCGGATCAGCTTCTCGCCGGTCTCGTCGTCGACATCGATGGTGTTCTGCGCCTTCCAGATCAGGCCGGTGCGGCTGGGCTCGCCGAAACGGGCTTCCAGCGCCTTGACAACGTCGCCGTAGGAATCCTGTGCGCAGACGACCTCGTGACCGTCCTCGCCGGAGCTGACATCGTCGGCGCCGGCCTCGATGGCGGCCTCCAACATCGTGTCGGCATCGGCCACGGAGGCCGGGTAGGCGATCACGCCGACGCGGTCGAACATGAAGGCGACGGCCCCCGTCTCGGCGAGGCTGCCGCCGGACTTGGTGAAGGCCGAGCGCACGTCCGAGGCGGTGCGGTTGCGGTTGTCGGTCTGCGCCTCGACGATCAAGGCCGCGCCGCCGGGGCCGTACCCCTCGTAGCGGATGTCCTCATAGTTCTCGCCATCCACGCCGGCTGCCTTCTTGATGGCACGCTCGATATTGTCCTTGGGCATGTTCTCGGCGCGGGCCGCCAGGATCGCCGCCCGCAGGCGTGCGTTCATCGCCGGATCGGGCGTGCCGAGCTTGGCCGCGACCGTGATCTCGCGGGCGAGCTTGCCGAACACCTTCGAGCGGACCGCATCCACCCGGCCCTTCCGGTGCATGATGTTCTTGAACTGCGAATGGCCTGCCATGACGGTTCAGACTTTTGTTCGTTGACGAGGGCGGGCGTTCGGGACCCCGCCGTCGCGGCTGTGAGATCGCGCCGTATATAGGCCGCCCGCTTCCGGCGAAGCAACGCAGCCGCTCATGGAGCCCGGGATCGGTCGGCCGCGGAAAGATTACCGTATCCGGGCGTTGCCACAGGGAGTGCCCCTCAATCGGAGGCCTGATGCCGAGCCGGAATGGACGCAACACGGTCATGGTCGCGGGCGCGAGCGCCGGCGTCGGCCGGGCGGTGGCCCACGAATTCGCCCGGCACGGCTGGAATGTCGGGCTGATCGCCCGGGGCGAGGCAGGGCTCAGGGGCACGATCCGCGACGTGGAGCAGGCCGGTGGCCGGGCACTGGCCTTCGCGGCCGACGTCGCCGACGCGGATGCGGTCGCGCAGGCCGCCGACGCCTTGGCCGACCGGTTCGGCGGTATCGACGTCTGGGTCAACAACGCCATGGTGACGATCTACGCAGCCGTGCAGGAGACGCGCCCGGAGGAATTCCGCCGCGCCACGGAGGTCACCTATCTCGGCCAGGTCCACGGCACCCTGGCAGCCCTCCGACACATGGTCCCGCGCGACCGGGGCACGATCGTCCATATCGGCTCGGCGCTCGCCTACCGGTCTATCCCGCTCCAGGCGAGCTACTGCGCCGCCAAGGCCGCCGTGCGCGGCTTCGTCGATTCCCTGCGCAGCGAGCTGCTCCACGACGGCAGCCGGGTGCGGCTGACGATGGTGCAGCTGCCGGCGGTGAACACGCCTCAGTTCGACTGGGCGCGCTCACGGCTGCCGCGCAAGCTCGAACCGGTGCCTCCGATCTACCAGCCGGAGGCCATCGCCCGGCACGTCTTCCGGGCGGCCCACGATGCGCCGCGGGAGTTGTGGATCGGGGCCTCGGCCTGGACGGCGATCATCGGAAACATGCTGATCCCGGGCTGGATCGACGGCTATCTCGCCCGGCACGGCTATCGCGGGGAGATGACCAGCGTGCAGGCCAAGAGGAACCGACCCGACAACCTCTACGACCCGGTAGATACCGATCCGGGGGCGCATGGACGCTTCGACGCCCGTGCGACCGGACAGGTCACCGCGGCCGACCCGCGCTGGCTGAAATTGGGCCTCGCGGCGGCGCTCGGTCTCGTGGCCGGGACGATGCTGTTCGCCACCGAGGCGCACGGGCGCGAGACGGGGCGACAGGCCCGTCGGCGGAGCCAACCCCCGGTCTAGCCGCGCGACAGGCCGAGGCCGGCCTGCCACCTCACGCCGCCCGCACAGTCACGAGGAAGCGCTGGACCTCGGCCGTGAGTTGCGCGGATTGATCCGACAGCGCCGATGCCGCGGCCAGAACCTGGCCCGCGGCCGTGCCAGTCTCCTCGGCGGCCGAAGCGACGCTCGCGATGTTGCTCGTCACCTCGCCCGTCCCGGCCGCAGCCTGCCCGACATTGCGCACGATCTCCTGCGTTGCAGCCTCCTGCTCTTCGACGGCCGCCGCGATCGAGGCCGCGACGCCGTTGATCTCGCGGATCCGCGCCGCGATGGCGCCGAGCGCGGACGCGGCCTGATTCGACGCGCCCTGCACCTGCCCGACCTGCCGGCCGATCTCCTCGGTGGCCCGGGCCGTCTGGTCGGCCAGCGCCTTCACCTCCGCCGCCACGACGGCGAAGCCCTTGCCGGCCTCGCCGGCGCGGGCCGCCTCGATGGTGGCATTCAGCGCCAGCAGGTTCGTCTGGGCCGCGATGCCCGAGATCAGCGCCACGATCTCGCCGATCTTGCCGACGCTCTGGGTCAGGGCGTGGACCAGCTCGCCGCTTCGGTCCGCCTCCGCCACGGCAGTCTGCGCCAACCCCGCCGAGCCATCGACCTGCCGGCCGATCTCCTGCACCGACGTGCCCAGCTCCTCCGCGGCAGCCGCGACCGTGCCGACATTCGTTGCGGCTTGGTCGGCCGCGGCCGCCACGGTGGTCGACCGCGCCGCCGTCTCGGAGGCGGTGGACGCCATGGACTGCGCCGTGGCTTGCAGCGCGCCTGCCGAGCCGGACACCGCGCGGACGATCCCGCCGACCGCTTGCTCGAACCCGTCGGCGATCTCCCGCAGAGCCGTGCGGCGCTCCACCTCCGCGGCGTGCCGGGCCTCGGCGGCCTCCTGCTCCAGCGACCGGGTCCGGAGCAGGTTGTCCTTGAACACCTGTACGGCGCCGGCCATCGCCCCCAGTTCGTCCGTGCGCTGGGCTCCGGACACGTGGCCGTCGACGTCGCCGTCGGCGAGGCGGCGCATGGAACCCGCCAGCCCGAGGATGCCCCGCACGACGCGCACCTGGACGATCAGGATCGCCGCAGCCGCGACTCCGGTCGCGAAAAGGATGGCGGCGACCGCGAATATGAAATCCTGGCGGGCCGCCGCCGCGGAGGCGCGCGCCCGCTTCACGGCCGCGTCGATGACCGTGACCGCCGCGTCGGAGATCGCCTTCAGGCCGGCCAAGACCCGGGTATCCCATTCCGGATCCAGGCTGAGCAGGGGGCGCCCCGCCAGGAGCTCGCCGATTGCGGCCTGCCGCATCTCCGACAGGCGGCCCGCGAAATAGGCGGCCTTCGCGCTGGCATAGGCCTCCTTCACGTCTGCATCGACCCCGGCGATCTTCACGGAGCGCTCGGCGAGTTGCCACGCCGTGCGCTCCTCTGCCTGTGCCGTGATCAGCCGCTGCAGGGCTTCGGGCTTGCTCGTGATCACTTGGGTTCGGAAGTCCCCGACGAGCGCCAGGACAGTGCCGCCGCTCTTGCGTGCGACCCAGGTCGCCGCCCTGGCATCGAGATAGCTGCCAAAGGCCGTGTCGAGGGTTTGAATCTCCGTCTCCAAAACCTCTGAAGCGGCTTCGAGCGCTGTGATGAAGCGGTTCGCGTGGTCGTCCACGTTCTTGCGGAGCGTCGGATCGCGCTCGGCGAGCCTCTGTTCGAAGGCGACGTCCATGGCCGGGCGGGCGCGCTGCCACGCGCGCAACAGGGTTTGCAGGTCGGCTCCCTTCGCGCGCAGGCCCGCCGCCGGGGCTTGGCTCAGCCCGGTGATGGCCGTGTCCGCGACCGCGTCGAACGCCGTCCGGCCCGCGAGCGAGGCCTGCCGGTGGCTGCGATTACGATCAGGCTCAGCGGAGAGGGCGAACAAGGCCCAACCGCGCTCGACGCGCAACTCTGTCAGACCGACGAAAAGTCCGTGGTCAATGGACATGTAAGTCGCGACCTGATCGGCCTTATTCAGTGCCGACCGGCTCCTGAATATCTCCAATGCGGCGAAACCGATCGACGAAAGGCCGATCAGAGCGAATAGAGACACGAGCAAGAAACGGATCGACGGCGCACGCACGAACATTACCCCACTCTTGCGAGCACGAGGTCTGATTATCCTAAGATTTATTCACAAAGCAATCAGATTTTTCAGCAGTTCGATATTCGTCTTATTGACGATATGTACCTACAGATCATTCTTTATACAAGAATTTATTCAAAAATATTCAGCTCGATCGAAATAATATACGGCGATCAGTCGAACGGTTGTTGCGGCGCAACCTCGGTGAACTTCCCGCCCTGGCAGACCGATCTCGATCCGGCGCAAGGTCAGTCACGGGAGCCGTCGCTGCCGGTAATGGGGACGGCGATCTCCGCCGACGTCGGGGGCACCCGAGGCGGCGCGCACCGTCCGGAGATGGTTGGGCGTCCCGGCCTACGGATGCATCTCAGGACCGTGCGGGACTGCGCCGTGACCCGCGAGGCTCGCGTGCCACCGGTTCAGGCCGGCTAGGTCCACGACGCCGCCCGGCCATTCGAACCCGGCGAGGTGCCGGTGCGGCCGACCCGGCTCGCCGAGGTCCGAGACCGCCGAGAAGGCGCCGTCGAGCCGGTGGCTGTCGGTGTAGCGGCTCCGGGTCGCCAGGACCGGAAGGCCGGCGGCGCGGGCCGAGCTGATGCCGGCGGCGGAATCCTCGAACGCCACGGCGTCCGCGGCGGCGACGCCCAGGCCGGCGAGCGCCAGCAGATAGACGTCGGGCGCCGGCTTCTTGCGGTCGGCCTGGTCGCCGGCGGCGATCACGTCGAAGGGCACGAGGCCGGGCGCGAAGTTCACGGCGACGAGCTGATCGACGTTCGGCCGGCTGGTCGTGGTGGCGACGGCGAGCCGGATCCCGGCCGCCCGCGCCTCGGCGATCAGCCGTCCGATGCCAGGGCGCAGGGGCAGCCGACACGCCGCCACCAGCGCGCCGTAGGCGGCGGTCTTGCGGGCGTGGATCTCCGGGGCCAGGGCGTGGAGCGCGTCGGCCTGCGCGGCGTGCTGCGTGTCGATGTAATGGGCGAGCCGCTCCTTGCCGCCCATCACGGTGAGCAGATCGGCGTAGAGCGCCGGATCCCAGTCCCAGGGCAGGCCGACCTCCGCGAACGCGCGGTTGAACGCCTGCCGGTGCAGATCCTCGGTCTCGGCGAGGGTGCCGTCGACGTCGAAGATCAGCGCCTTCAGCACGACAGGTCGCGGCCGGAGGCGCCCTCCGCGCCATCACGGATCGCCGCGATGCGCTCGGCATAAGCGTCCGGGCCGCCGGCGAAGACGGCGTTGCCGGCGACGAAGGTGTCGGCACCGGCGCGGCTCGCGGCCTTCACGGTCTCGGGATCGATGCCGCCGTCGACCTGGATGCGGATGTCGCGCCCCGCCACCATGGCGCGCACCCGCGCGACCGACTCCATGGCGCTCTTCAGGAAGCTCTGCCCGCCGAAGCCGGGATTGACGGTCATCACCAGCACGAGGTCCACGAGGTCGAGCACCGGCTCGACCATGGCGGCCGGCGTGCCGGGATTGATCGCCACGCCCGCGCGCTTGCCGAGGTCGCGGATGGTCTGGAGCGAGCGATGGATGTGCGGCCCGGCCTCGGCATGGACCGTGATGCCGTCGGCGCCGGCCTGCGCGAAGGCCGCGAGATACGGATCGGCCGGGGCGATCATCAGGTGCACGTCGAAGAACTTCTGCGTGTGCGGTCGCAGAGCCTTCACCACCGGCGGCCCGAAGGTGATGTTGGGCACGAAATGCCCGTCCATCACGTCGAGGTGGATCCAGTCGGCCCCGGCCGCATCCACGGCGCGGGTCTCCTCGGCGAGCTTCGAGAAGTCGGCGGAGAGGATCGAGGGGGCGATGACGGGTGTGAGCATGGGAGGCTTTCGGGATGGTTCAGGCCAGCCTGCGGCGGCGCTCGACGAGCTGCATGATCATCGGCGTCAGGATCAGCTGCATGGCGAGATCCAGCTTCCCGCCGGGGATCACGATGGAATTGGCTCGGCTCATGAAGCTGTCGTGGATCATGGAGACGAGATACGAGAAATCGATCCCTTTCGGGTCCTTAAAGCGGATCACCACCATCGACTCGTCGGCGGTGGGGATCCAGCGGGCGATGAACGGGTTCGAGGTGTCGACCGTCGGCACCCGCTGGAAGTTGATGTCGGTGAACGAGAATTGCGGGCAGATGGTCTGCACGTAATCCGGCATGCGCCGCAGGATCACGTCCGTGACGGCCTCGGTGGAGTAGCCGCGGAACGATCGGTCCCGGTGCAGCTTCTGGATCCATTCGAGGTTGATCACCGGCACGACGCCGATCTTCAGGTCGGCGTAACGGGCGATGTCGACGTCCTGGTCGGCCACGCAGCCGTGCAGGCCCTCGTAGAACAGCAGGTCGGAATCCGGGGGGAACGACTCCCAGTCCGAGAAGCTGCCCTCCGGGATGCCGTAGGCGTGCGCATCGTGGGCGTCATGCGCGTAATGGCGGGTCCGGCCGGTGCCGGACTCGGCGTAGCTTCGGAACACCGCCTCCAACTCGGGCAGGAGGTTGGCCCGCGGCGCGAAGTGGGACAGCGTCGGCTCGTTCGCCATCATGGCCCGCATCGTGTCCCGGTCGAAGGCGTGGAAGCCGTCGCCCTCGATGAACACCGCCAGCACGTCCTCCCGGCGGAAGATCTGCTCGAAGGTGTTGCGAACCGAGGTCGTGCCGGCCCCGGAGGAGCCGGTCACCGAGATGATGGGATGCCGCGCCGACATTCTGTTCGGCCTTCGTGCTGCGCCTACGACCGCATGAGGCCGCGCTGGCCGAAGAGCGGCGAGCGGCCGGCATCGGGCTTGCCGCCCGCGTAGTAGGTCGCAACGCAGTCCACCTCCTCGGTGGAGCCGCAGACCAGAGGCGCCCGCTCGTGGATGCCGGTGGCCACGAGATCGAGAATCCGGGTCTGGCCATCGGTGGCGGCGCCGCCGGCCTGCTCGACCAGCATCGCCACGGGGGCGACCTCGTAGAGCAGCCGCAGGCGGCCGCGGGCGTAGTTCTTCCGGGCGTCGCCCGGATAGAGGAACACGCCGCCGCGGGTCAGCACGCGCTGGATGTCGGCCACCAGGGAGGCGAGCCAGCGCATGTTGTAGTCCTTGTCGCGCGGCCCCTCGGTGCCGCGCTGGCAATCCTCGATATAGGCCTTCACCGGGGCGTCCCAGTGCCGGGCGTTCGAGGCGTTGATGGCGAATTCCTTGGTGGTGGCCGGCACCGAGAGGGCCGGGCTCGTCAGCTTGAACCGGCCCTCGGCGCGGTCGAGCACGTAGGACTGGGTGCCGTCGCCAAGCGTCAGGATCAGCGCGGTGGCCGGTCCGTAGGTGACGAAGCCCGCGGCGATCTGGGCCGAACCGGGCGTGGTGAACGATGCGAGCGGATTCGCCGGATCCTTGATCGACGGCCGGATGCCGAAGATCAGGCCGACGGCCATGTTGACGCCGATGTTGGACGAGCCGTCGAGGGGATCGATGGCGACCGCGAGCGGCGCGTCCGGGTTCAGCCGCATCACCTCCTCGGCCTCCTCGGAGGCGACCTCGGCGACCGGGGCGCCGCGAAGCGCCGCGGTCACGCTTTCGTGCGCGATGACGTCGAGGGCCTTCTGCACGTCGCCGTCGCTGTTATGCTCGCCGGCCGCCGCGAGGTCGCCGCCGAGCGCCCCGCGCCCGATCCGCTCGCTGATCTCCACGGCCGAGCGCGCGACGGCCGCGATCACCGCGGCGGCGTCCTTCAGGGCCGGGTTGGCGTCCACGGCCTGCGCCAGGCAGGTCTCGAGGGGCGTTCCGACCGCCGCTGAAATTGCCATCGGCCTACTCCTCCTGCTCGGATCCCGTCCCTCGGGATCGCGCGTTCCGCGCCGGCTCTGTAGCGGCCGCTCGGCTGCCAAGATAGCGGTCTCTGTCTCCGGATCGACAGGAACCCGCGGCCGGGCCTTCAAGATTTCTGTGCGATCTTGTGCCATAGGACGAAAAAAACGAGATGTCCGCCATGCGCAACCTCTCCCTCAAGCAGCTTCAGGCGGTCGCTGCCGTGGCCCGCCTCGGCACCATGACCCGGGCGGCGCAGGAGCTGAACGTCACTTCGGCCGCGCTCTACGCGCGCATCCGCCAGCTGGAGGAGGAGGCCGGGCTGCTGCTGTTCGACCGGACGCCCGGCGGCCTCAAGCCGACCGATGCCGGCCGCGAGATGCTCTGGGCGATCGACAGCATCAACACGGTGCTGGAGACCTGCACCGACCGCTTGCGCACCCTGCGCGGCGCCGAGGGCGGACGGGTGGCGCTGGGCGTCGTCTCCACCGCCAAGTACTTCGCGCCCCAGGTGATCGCCGGCTTCGTCAAGAAGCATCCCGGCGTCGAGATCAGCCTGTCGGTGCGCAACCGCGGCCAGACCGTCGAGGCCCTGCGCGGCTACGAGATCGACTTCGCCCTGATGGGCCGCCCGCCCCGGGACTTCCCGATCGAGGCCGCCACCTTCGGCCCGCACCCGATCGTGCTCATCGCGCCGCCGGGGCACCCTCTGGCGGGCAAGAGCGGCCTGAACCGCGAGGACCTCGCCGACCAGCCCTTCTTCCTGCGCGAGGAGGGCTCGGGCACGCGCATGGTGTTCGAGGAATTCATGGCCGGCGTGCTGGTGAAGCGGGCACCGCTCGATATCGACACCGGCTCGAACGAGACCATCAAGCAGGCGGTCATGGCCGGCCTCGGGATCGCGCTGCTCTCGGTGCATTCGGTGGCGGCCGAGCTGGAGAGCGGGCGGCTCGTGCTCCTCAACGTCAAGGGCCTGCCGATCCGGCGCGACTGGTACGCGGTCCGGCGCGCCGACAAGGTGCTCGGGCCTGCGGCCTCCGCGGTCTGGTCCTACCTGATGTCGGAGGGTGCGCGCAGCCTGCCGGGCGTCGCAGAGAGCGGTCTCGCGCTGGCGGGAGCCAAGGCGTGAGTGCGGCCGGGATCGTCGTCGCGGGCGCCGGCCAGGCGGGCTTCCAGCTCGCCGCCTCCCTGCGCGAGGGTGGGTTCAGGGACCCGATCACCCTGGTGGGCGACGAGACCGCCCTTCCCTACCAGCGGCCGCCCCTGTCGAAGGCCTACCTCGCCGGCAAGACCGATCAGGAGGGTCTGTTCCTGCGCCCGCCCGGCTTCTTCGCAGAGCACGCGATCACGCTCCGGCCGGGGCTCCGGGCCGTCGCGATCGACCGGACGGCGTGCCGGCTGCAGCTGTCGGACGGCGGGCACCTGCCCTACGACCACCTCGTGCTCGCCACCGGCGCGCGCAACCGGCCTCTGCCCGTGCCCGGGGCAGACCTCGAGGGTGTGCGTCAGCTGCGCGGCCTCGCGGATGCCGACGCGCTCAAGGCGGAGATCGAGGCCGCCCGGGCGATCGTGGTGGTGGGCGCCGGCTTCATCGGGCTCGAATTCGCCGCCGTCGCGGCCGGGCGCGGCCTCTCCGTGACGGTGATCGAGGCAGCCGAGCGCCCCATGGCCCGGGCGATCTCGGCGGAGATGGGCGCGTTCTTCCGCGCGGCTCAGGAGACCATGGGCGTGCGCTTCGCCTTCGGGGCCGGCGTGACGGCGATCCTCGGACGGGACGGCCGCGCCGTCGGCGTCGCCCTCGCGGACGGCGGAGAGCTGCCCGCAGACCTCGTCCTCGTCGGCATCGGCGTGCTGCCGAACCGGGACGTCGCCCTGGAGGCAGGCCTGCCGGCCGAGGATGGGGTCCGGGTCGACGCGTTCCTGTCGACACCCGATCCGGCCATCTCGGCGATCGGCGACTGCGCGCGGTTTCCCAGCCCCTTCGCCCACGGACTCACGCCGGACGGCACGGTGCGCATCGAATCCGTGCAGAACGCCATCGACCAGGGGCGCTGCCTCGCGGCACGGCTTAACCGAAAGCCGGCGGCCTACGGCGCGCTGCCCTGGTTCTGGAGCGACCAGGGCCGGCACAAGCTGCAGATCGCCGGGTTGTCGGGCGCCTCGGATAACAGCGTGGTCCGCGGGTCTGGACCCGCCTTCTCGGTCTTCCGCTTCCGCGACGGCCGCCTGAGCGCCGTCGAATCCGTCGACAGGGCGGCCGACCACATGATCGCCCGGCGGCTCCTTACGGCCGGGACGCCGCTGACCCCGGACCAGGCGGCGGATCCGGATTTCGACCTCAAGGCGCTTGCGCTGCAGCGGCCCTGAGGGCGCTCAGCCCGGGAACGCCACCGGGGCGGACTTCTGCCGCAGGGCGATGGCGGTGCCGATGCCGAGCGCCAGGATGGTGACCGCGCAGAGGGCGAGCGCTCCGAATTGGCCGAGCCGGAGGAGCGCCTGCCCGATCACCGCGACGCCGAGCGCCTGCCCGCAGAAGAACGAGAAGGCGTGGAGCGCCACCGCGGAGGCGCGGGCCGTGGGCGCGACCTCGGTGACCTGCGTCTGGTAGGTGTTGTGCAGCATGTAGAATCCGAGCCCCATGGCGGTGAGCGCGGCGCAATCGACCTGCCACGTACCGGCGAGCCCGACGACGGTGAGGGATGCGCCGCAGATCAGGCCGCCGCCGATGAGCATCCGCGGCAGGCCGAGCAGCCGCACCAGCAGCCCGACCAGGGCCGAGTAGAGCAGGCCGCCGACCGCAAACCCCGCCAAGACGAGTCCGGCCTCGCGCGGGCCGCCCTCGCCGCGGGCCTCGATCAGCGGGGCGAGGTGCGGGAACACGCCGAAGATCGCGATGGCCTCGATGAACACCGCCGAGAACAGCACCCGCGCCCGGGGATTGCGCAGGATCGTCCGGTAGCGCGTCACCGCCACGCCGAAGGCCGGACGTCGGGCGGGGGCGCGACCGGCCCGGTCGAAGCCGAACACGGTCGCCGCGCAGGCTATGGCCGCCACCGCTGCGGTGACCGCGAAGACGCCCCGCCAGCCGATCGCCGCCTCGATCAGGCCCGCGAAGGTCGAGCCCGAGAGCTGGCCGAGGATCACCGCAACCAGGAAACGGCCGATCGCCACCTGACGGCTCTCCATGGGCACTCGGTCGCCCAGCAGCGCCAGGGACAGGGGAATGCAGCCCCCCGCCGCAGCCCCCGCCAGCATGCGCAGGCCGAACAGGCTGCCGATGTCGGGGGCGATGCTGCACAGGGAGAGGGCGACGGCGAGCACCGCCAGGCAGGTGCTCATCACCCGCTCCTTGCCGAGCGCATCGCCGATCGGCCCGAGCACGGGCTGGATGAAGGCGTAAGGCAGCGCGAAGGCGGTGGAGAGGAGCGCCACCGTGTGGGCGTCGCTCGCGAGGTCCCGGGCGAGCACGCCCACCAGGGGCTCGACGGAGCGCAGCGCGAAGGTGCTGCCGAACCCCGCGCAGGCCAGCACGACGATCAGGCGCGGGATCGAGGTGGCCGGCGGCGCGGCGAGCGCCGCGGCGGATGGGAGGGCCGGCTCTGTGCTGTCCGTCATGGGAACGCTTCGCGACGCGGGCAGAATCCGCTCTGCGGCATCGCATCTCCCTCGCCGGAGCGGAACCCCGCCGCGCGACAGATCAGTGCGCGTAGAAGGCCGGATCGGAATTGTCGGTCGGATTCGCGAAGGCCCAGCGCAGGGCGGAGGACAGCGGTACGGTGTAGGTCAGCCCGCGCGGCGGCACCGGCTTCAGGAACCAGCGGTCGTAGAGCGTCATGATCTCGGGGCTTCGGTAGAGATCGGCGGTCGCCCGGTCGACCACCGCCTTGAAGGCCGGATCGTCCCGGCGCAGCATGATCCCGTAGGGCTCCGGATTCGACAGGGTCTCCTCGCTGACCACGTAGGCGGAGGGCTCCTTGGACTGTGCCGCGACCACGCTGAGCTGCACGTCGTCCATGACGAAGGCCGCCGCCCGGCCGGTCTCGACCATGAGGAACCCTTCCGGGACGTCCTTGGCGGCGGTCACCGTGATGCCGAGCTTGCGCTCGTTGTTGGCCTTGATCAGCATCAGGATGTTGGTCGAGCCGGCCACCGACGAGACCGTCTTGCCGCGCAGGTCGTCCAGGCTGGCGATGTGCTGGTCCTTGCGGGACACGAAGCGGGTCGCCGTCAGGAAGTGCGTGTTGGTGAAGTCGACCTGCTTCTTGCGCTCGGCGTTGTTGGTCGTCGTCCCGCATTCGAGATCGATCGTGCCGTTGGTCATCAGCGGGATGCGCGACGAGGAATTGACGAACTCCATGGCGACCTCGAGGCCGGGCCTCTTGAGCTCGCGCTTCACCGCGTCGGCGATCCGCAGGCAGATGTCGACCGCGAAGCCCACGACCTTCTGGTTCTGGTCCAGGTAGCTGAACGGGGTCGCGGTGTCGCGCACGCCGAGGACCAGCCTGTTGTTGTCCTGGATCTTCCTCAGGGTGCCGGCGGGCTCCCCTGCCTGGGCGGGAGCGCCGAGGAGGAGCGCGGCGAGCATGGGGGCGAGCAGGCGCATGGGCTGGCGTGTTCCGGTCGCGCGATCGGGGCGCCGGGCGCGTTGCTCCGCGGCGGGGAGCCGGACTGCGCGCCGGATCCGGCCCCCGGATCCGGCCTCAGCAAGAGTCCGGCCGCGCTCAGGCCGACGCGGCCGCCTCGTGTTCCTGCGCGAGCTGCGCGTCCGCGGCGGCGACCTTGCGGGAGGCCGGGCGGGATCGGATGCGCTCCACGTAATCCACCAGGATGGGCGCGGGCTCGACGAGGCCGAACCCCATGGTCCAGCCGAGGGCGCCGCCCCACAGGACGTCGGCGGCGCTGAAGCGCGCCCCGAGCAGGTATGGGCCGGGCGTCAGCGCCTCCTTCACCCGGGCGATGACGCTGTCGTAATCGGCATAGGCCGACATACCGCGCGGCCCCGGCTCCCGTTTCAGGTGCCGGTCGATCACGGCGGGCTCGAAGCAGGAGCCGTAGAACACCATCCAGCGCAGGTAGGCGGCGCGGGCGGGCTCGGCGGGCGCCGGGGCGAGACCGGCCTCCGGGAACAGGTCCGCGAGGTAGAGGTACACGGCCGCCTGCTCGGTCACGAGGGCCTCCCCGTGTCGGATCGCCGGCACCTTCGCCATCGGGTTGACGGCGCGGTAGGCGTCCTGGAGGTGCTCGCCGGCCCGCATGTTGAGCGCGTGCAGCCGATACGGGACGCCGAGTTCCTCGAGCAGCACGCGCACGCCCGACGAGCGGGTATTGGGCGAATGATAGAACTCGATGTCATGCATATTGGACGCTCCGCAGCCGGCGAGGATTGTCGATTCGCACGGCGGCACGCTCATACCGGCTGAAGTTCGGGTCAACCGCGGACCGGTACGCTGCTTCTCAAGGGACCGGAATCGCGGCAGGAACGTTGGGCGATTGTGCGATGCCGCGCGTTGGGGTTCCGTCCCGGACGATGCGAGCCGGGGGTTCGAGTTTCCATGGCGAAGATTCTGCTGGTCGAGGATCACGAAGAGATCTGGGACTTCCTCTCTCGGCGCCTCAAGCGGCGCGGCTACGAGGTGATCCTGGCGCATGACGGCGAGGCCGGCGTCCATCAGGCCCGCTCGGGCCAGCCCGACGTGATCCTCCTCGACATGAACCTGCCGGTCCTCGACGGCTGGTCGGTCGCGCGGACCCTGAAATCGGGCACCGACACCCGGGCGATCCCGATCATCGCGCTCACCGCGCACGCGATGTCGGRCGACCGCGACAAGGCGATCCAGGCGGGCTGCGACGACTATCATCCCAAGCCGGTCGATTTCTCGAAGCTGCTCAGCCAGATCGGCGCGGCCCTGGGCGAGACCGAGCAGGCGAGCTGACCCGGTTCGGATCGGCGCGCCGTCGCCCCGAGAACTGACATGAGTGGAGCGTATTCGTGACCGAGGATCCCGTCACTGCCCAGCGCCTGAAGCAGGGCCTGCCGGTCATCGTGGCGCTGGCCTCGCTGCTCCTCGTGGTCGCCACGTTGGCGGCGCTGTATTTCGGCCGCGAGATCCTCGTGCCGGTGACACTGGCGATCCTGCTGAGCTTCGTGCTGGTGCCGGCGGTCCGGATGCTCAGGCGGCTGCGCGTGCCGCGGGCGCCGGCAGTGCTGCTGGTCGTCGTGATCGTCTTCGGCGCCCTGTTCGGGCTCGGCAGCCTGATCGCCAGCGAGGCATCCCAGCTCGCCGCCGACCTGCCGCGCTACACCCAGGTGATGCGCACCAAGATCAAGGATCTGCGCGGGGCGACCTCCGGGACCAGCACGCTGTCACGGATCGTCGACATGGTGCAGGATCTCGGCTCCACCCTGCAGCCGCCGCCTGCCGCGGAGGTGCGTGGCGAGCCGGGATCGCGCACGCATCCCCTCACCGTCGAACTCACGCCCGCCCGCGCCAGCGTGGTCGACACGCTTCAGACCTTCGCGGGACCGATCCTCCATCCCCTGGCCACGACGGGCCTGATCCTGATCTTCACGATCTTCATCCTGCTGCAGCGGGAGGATCTGCGGAACCGGGCGATCAAGCTGGCCGGCGGCTCGGGCGACCTGCGCCGCACCACGGCGGCGATCGACGACGCCGCGAGCCGGCTCAGCCGGTTCTTCCTGGCCCAG
Source organism: Methylobacterium sp. P3_A11 (assembly GCF_056403155.1). Classification (NCBI taxonomy): domain Bacteria; kingdom Pseudomonadati; phylum Pseudomonadota; class Alphaproteobacteria; order Hyphomicrobiales; family Methylobacteriaceae; genus Methylobacterium; species Methylobacterium sp. P3_A11. The sequence goes on along the minus strand of NZ_JBFUGA010000007.1, from coordinate 46,421 downwards.
CTCGCCCTCAACATCGCCTTCGGCCTCGTCATCGGCGTCGGCCTCTGGTTGATCGGCGTGCCGAGCCCGACGCTGTTCGGCGTTCTCGCGGCGATCCTCCGGTTCGTGCCCTATATCGGCGCGGCGATCAGCGCCCTTCTGCCCCTGATCCTCGCCGCAGCAGTCGATCCCGGCTGGAGCATGGTGATCGCCACCGCGGCGTTGTTCCTGGTGGTGGAGCCGATCTGCGGCCACGTCATCGAGCCGTTGCTCTACGGCCACTCCACGGGCCTCTCGCCGGTCGCCGTGATCCTGGCGGCGACGATCTGGACCTTCCTGTGGGGCCCGATCGGCCTCGTGCTGGCGACGCCGCTCACGGTCTGCCTCGTGGTGCTCGGGCGCCATGTGGAGCGGCTCTGGTATCTCGACGTGCTGCTCGGCGACCAGCCCGCGCTGTCGCCGCCCGAGATCTTCTACCAGCGCATGCTGGCAGGCGATCCCGTCGAGGCGATCGACCAGGGCTGGCAGTTCCTGAAGGAACGCGCCCTCGTCACCTACTACGACGAAGTCGCCCTCGCGGGGCTTCTACTCGCCCAGGAAGATCTCTCGCGCGGCACCCTGGACCGCGAGCGGCAGGACGAGGTCGGCGCGGCGATCCGCACGGTCGTCGACCGCCTGGGCACCGCTCCCGTGGCACGGCGGACCCGTCGGGGATCGGGCCGCGGCCCCGATACCGAGACCGCGGCGGCGCTGGCCGCCATCGGGCCGGACCGGCAGGTCGCCGGCATCGTCCTCGGCCGCGAGGACCTCGCGCCCAACTGGCGGGGCGCGACCCCGGTCCTGTGCGTCTCCAGCCGCGGCCCCTTCGACGAGGCGGCGACGCTGATGCTGAGCCAGATCCTCGCCCGGCACGGGCTGGCCTCGCAGACCCTGTCGATGGCGGCGATCCGCGCCGGCGAGCGGCCCGAGAACCCCGAAGCTTTGGCGCTGATCTGCTTCTCCTACCTCGAGCCGGTGAGCCTGTCGCAGATCCGGTTCACGGTCCGCCAAGCTCGGGCCGCGGTGCCGGGCGTCCGGATCCTGGTGGGTTTCTGGCGCGAGCGCGATCCGGCGACCCTGGAGAGGCTGCGTCGGGCGACCTCGGCGGATTTCCTGGTGACGTCCCTCAACGAGGCCCTTTCGGCGGTGCTGGACACCTGCCGGGCGCCCACGCCGTCCCGGCTCGTCCCGGCCCAGGTCGAAACGCACGCCGGGTCACCACAGCCGGCCGCAGCATGAGCCGCCGGCGCGACACCGCCGCCGGGCACGCGCCGTCGACATCGCGCGCCCGACCGCTACAGTCTCTCACGCCCGTCGTGATCGGCCGCGCGCGAAGTGCTTCCAGGATCCGGGGGGTAACGACCGACTCTCATGTCTGAGACTCCAGAAACATCCCCCGCCGGGCCGAGCCCTCCGATCAGGGACAGCGCACCGAGCGACTTGAGCGACCGCAGGAGCGACATCTTCTTCGCGGCCGTCGAGACGACGCGCATGCCGATGATCGTCACCGATCCGCGCCAGCCCGACAACCCGATCATCTTCGCCAACCGGGCCTTCCTGGCGATGACCGGCTACACGCCGGAGGAGCTGATCGGACGCAACTGCCGATTCCTGCAGGGGCCGGAAACCGACCGCGAGAGCATCGCCCAGGTCCGCGCGGCGATCGCCGAGAAACGGGAATTCGCCACCGAGATCCTGAACTACCGCAAGAACGGTTCGACCTTCTGGAACGCCCTGTTCGTCTCCCCGGTCTACAATGCCGACGGGGAACTCGTGTACTTTTTCGCCTCGCAACTCGACGTCTCGCGCCGCCGCGACGCCGAGGAGGCCTTGGGCCAAGCCCAGAAGATGGAGGCGCTCGGCCAGCTGACCGGCGGCATCGCGCACGATTTCAACAATCTGCTTCAGGTGATCGTCGGCTACGTCGACATCCTGGCCGCCGGCCTCGAGAAGCCCGACGCCGACCGCGCCCGGCTGGGGCGGGCCGCCGAGAACATCCGCCAGGCCGCCGAGCGCGCGACGACCCTGACCCAGCAGCTGCTGGCCTTCGCCCGCAAGCAGCGGCTGGACGGCCGCGCGGTCAACCTCAACACGCTGATCGAGGGGATGGGCGAGATGGTCGCCCGCTCCGTCGGCGAGGCCGTGAAGATCGAACTCGATCTCGCGGAGGATCTCTGGAACTGCCGCGTCGACCCCACCCAGGCCGAGGTCGCGATCCTGAACGTCCTGATCAACGCCCGCGACGCGATGCCGGAGGGCGGCACCGTGCGGATCTCCACGGAGAACAGCGAGATCGCCGCCCGCGGCCGGGAGATCGGGCCGCTGCGCGATGGCCGGTACGTCAGCATCGCCATCAAGGATACGGGGACCGGCATCCCGCCGGCCGTGCTCGCCCGGGTGATGGACCCGTTCTTCACCACCAAGGAGGAGGGCAAGGGCACCGGGCTGGGCCTGTCGATGGTCTACGGCTTCGCCAAGCAGTCGGGCGGTGCCGCGCAGATCGACTCGACGGTGGGCGCGGGCACGACGGTGCGCCTGTCGTTCCCGGCGACCGACGGCGACGTGAACACGCCCCCGAAGGTCGCGCTGCGGTCCGTGGACCGGCAGGGCACCGAGACGATCCTGATCGTCGACGATCGCGAGGACGTGGCCGAACTCGCCCGGACCATCCTGCGGGACTTCGGCTACACGACGCTCGTGGCCGGCAATGCCCGCGAGGCCCTGGAGATCCTGGATTCGAGCGAGCGCATCGATCTGCTGTTCACCGACCTCATCATGCCCGGGGGCATGAACGGCGTGCTGCTGGCCCGCGAAGCGCGCAGCCGCCAGCCCAAGCTCAAGGTCCTGCTCGCCACCGGCTACGCGGAGGCGAGCCTGGAGCGAACCGATATCGGCGGCTCGGAGTTTGATCTCCTGAACAAGCCCTACCGGCGCACGGAGCTGGTCCGACGCGTGCGGGCCATCCTCGACGGTCCGACCGGGGTGGGCTGACCTTCGGGAGACGGCCGATGTCCCAGGGCGACAAGTCGAAGTACACCGACAAGCAGAAGCGCAAGGCGGAGCATATCGCGGAATCCTACGAGTCCCGCGGCGTGCCGGAAAAAGAAGCCGAGGCCCGCGCTTGGGCCACGGTCAACAAGGACGACGGCGGCGGCAAGAAGCCGGGCGGCTCGGGCCGGGGCAAGTCTACCGGTCATCCGGCCGCCCACAAGGGTGGCGCGAGCGGTGGCGAGGCGTCTGAAGGCCGGACGGCTGCGGAGCGATCCGCCTCCGCCAGGAAGGCCGCTGCGACCCGGAAGGCGAATGCCGCGGCGCGGGCGTGAGACGGATTGGCCGGCAAGGGCACAGCCGCGCCGTCGTCCCGAGCCACCCAGGGCGATCTAGCCGTCCCGCTCGGCGAGCTTGACCAGCGTGTGCAGCATCCGGTTGGCCGGCGTCGGGACGCCGAGTTCCGCGCCCTTGCGCACGACGTAGCCGTTGAGATGGTCGATCTCGCTGGGCCGGCCCCTGGCCAGGTCCTGGGCGGTGGACGAGCGCTGGTCGGCCATGGCGACGCTGAGCGCCATGACGCTGTCGAAGATGTCGGGCGCCACCCGCACATCCGCGGCTCTGGCGACGGCGCCGCATTCCCGCACCACGTCGGTCATGGATGCGACGACGCCCTCGCCCTGGACCAGCCGGCCGTAGGGAAGCTGCGTCAGGGCCGACAGGGCATTGTAGGCGCAGTTCATGATCAGCTTCGCCCAGAGGGCGTCGACGGCGCGCTCCGAGACCGTCGTCGGGATCCCGGCCGCCGTGAACGCGGCGGCGATGGCCGCACTCGTCTCCGAGGCGCCGAGGATCAGGTCGCCCCGCCCGTTGTGCCGGACGCGGCCCGGCCCGGTCATCGCGGTGGCGACGTAGACCGCCACCGGCACCACCGGCCGGCCGAGCACTGCGGCGAGCCGTTCGGCGTTGTCGACGCCGTTCTGGAGGCTGAGGATCGTGGCGGCGGCGGCGAGATGCGGCGCGATCATCGCGCCGACCGCCTCGGTGTCGCCGGACTTCACGCAGACGAGCACGAGCTCGGCCCGGGTGACCCCCTCGCCCTCCGTCGTCGCCCGCACCGGCACCGCGTCCGTCCCGCCCGCGCTCTCCAGCACGAGACCGTCCGACCGTACCGCCTCGACCAGGGCGGGACGGCCGATCAGCGTCACCGGGTGGCCAGCCTTGGCCAGGAGGAACCCGTAATAGCAGCCGACCGCGCCGGCTCCGACGACAGCGACGTTCATGGCGGTACCGCTGCTCATCGCGCCGAAGCCGCGGCGCGCTCGGGATGGAACGGGGCTGCGCCGACGGCGCTGCTGCGGACATGATCGAGGAGCGCCTGGGCCGGGTGGCGCAGGCGCACGCCGTCGACGAGCTTGGCTTGGCAGCGGCAGGAATAGCCGTCCGCCAGCAGGGTGCAGCCGGGCGCCTCGGCCACGAGGCGCGCCCAGCTCAGCCCGTAGATCGCCTCCGACGTGGCCCGGTGGCGCGCCTCGTGGCCATAGGTTCCGGCCATGCCGCAGCAGCCGGCCGCCGGCACCTCGAGCCGCAGGCCCAGATGGGCGAACAGGGCCTGCCAGTCGCGGACCGCGCCCGGCGCGTTGGTGCGCTCGGTGCAGTGGGGCAAGAGCTGCAGCGTCCCGCCACCTTGCCGGGGTGGGATCCGGTCGAGCTGCGCGGCGAGCCATTCCTGGAGCAGATGGACCTTGGGCAGGTCACCGCCTCCCAGCGCCTGCGCGTATTCGGACCTGTAGGTCAGCGTCATCGACGGATCGATCCCGACGAGGGGCACGCCCTGGCGCGCCAGTTCCGACAGCATCCCGGCGTTGGACCGGGCAACGGCGGCGAACCGGGCCAGGAACCCGTGCACGTGCAGCGGCTTGCCGTTCGGGCGATAGGGCACGAGCCAGGGCTTGAAGCCGAGGGCGGCCAGCAGCGCGCAGGCGTCGGCCACGACCTCCGCGTCGAAATGGCTGGTGAAGGCGTCCTGCACCACCAGAACCGCCTTCTCCCGATCGCCGGGGTCCAGCCGGGCGAGCGCCTCGGGAGTCGCGACGGCGACGCCGAGATCCGCCAGCCGCGCCGAGAGGGCGACGGGCGACAGGGTCGGGATCGCGACCAGTCCGGCCCTGGCGAGCAGCAGGCGCACCACCGGATTGATCAGGAGGCCGTTGCTCAGGCGCGGCGCCCGGGCGGCCAGCGGCAGGAGCGGTTCCAGCGCCGCTACGAGGTGGTCCTTCAGGGGCCGGGCGTAGCGCGTGTGGTAGAGCGCCAGGAACTTCGCCCGGAAGCTCGGGACGTCGACCTTGATCGGGCAGGCGCCCGTGCAGGACTTGCAGGCGAGGCAGCCATCCATCGCCTCCTTCACCGCGTGGGAGAAGTCGCCCGCCTCGGATCGCCGCCGGATCGTGCCCCATAGGGTAGCGGCCAGGTCGCGGAGCCACCCGGCCCGCTGCCGCGCCAGTTCGGCGGTCGGATCGACGCCGTCCGACGCCGCGCGGCGCAGCCACTCGCGCATCAGCGACGCCCGGCCCTTCGGCGAGTGCCGGCGCTCGCGGGTCACCTTCCAGGACGGGCACATGGCCTCGTCCACATCGAAGCTGAAGCAGGCGCCGTTGCCGTTGCAATGGAGGGCCTCGTCGAAATCCCGGCGGACCGGCGCCGGGATGGTGCGGTCCTGCTCGCCCCGGCGCGGCACACCGTCGATCGGGGTCAGCGCCTCACCCGTCGCCGAAGCGATCTTGCCGGGGTTCATCCGGTCGCCCGGATCGAAGGCGCGCTTGACGGCCTCCAGGGCCGGCATCAGCGGGCCGAAGGTCCGGGGCACGAATTCGGAGCGGAATCCCTTGCCGTGCTCGCCCCAGAGCAGGCCACCATACTTGGCGGTGAGCGCCACCACGCCCTCCGTGACCTCGCGGATCAGGCCGTTCTGGGCGGGATCCTTCAGGTCGATCGCCGGCCGGACGTGCAGGACGCCGGCATCGACGTGGCCGAACATGCCGTAGCGCRGCCCCTTGCCGTCGAGGAGCGCCCGGAACTCCGCGATGAAGTCGGCGAGCCGTTCCGGCGGGACCGCCGTGTCCTCCACGAAGGGGATTGGTCGCGCGTCGCCCTTGGCGGCCCCGAGGAGGCCCACCGCCTTCTTGCGCATGGTCCAGAGTTTCTCGATCGCCGCACCCCGGGCGACGGTGAAGGCGAGGCGCTTGGTGTCCGGGCCGCGCTCGGCCTCCAGCATGGCGATGAGCCGCCCGAGGACGGCCTCGACGGACGCGGCGTCGTCGCCCACGAACTCCACGAGATTGATGCCGTCCACCGGCCGCCCGGCCGGATCGTCGGGGAAGAAGGCCTGCACCTCGGCCCAGATCGGATCCCTGCGGGCGAGCGCCAGCACCGTGGAGTCGATCGTCTCCACCGAGGCGGCGCCGAACGGCAGGAGCGCCTGCGCGTCGCGCAAGGCCGCGTCGAAATCGACGTAGGACAGCGCCACCAGAACCGCGGCCTTGGGGATCGGCAGCACGTTGAGCCGCGCCTCGGCGATCAGCGCCAGCGTCCCCTCCGAGCCGCAGAGGACGCTTTTGAGGTCGAAGCGCCCCTCCGCGTCGCGGAGATGCGCAAGGTCGTAGCCGGTCAGGCAGCGGTTGAGCCTGGGGAAGCGCGCGGCGATCAGCGCCGCGTTCTCGGTGACGACCGTATCGACGGTGCGGTGGATCGCGCCGACGCGGTCGTTGCGCCCCTTGGCGGCGCTCAGCCCCGCCTCGTCCAGGGGCTCGGCGGTCCAGACCGTGCCGTCGGTGAGCACGCAGGTCAGGGCCAGGACGTGGTCCCGGGTCTTGCCGTAGAGGCACGAGCCCTGCCCGCAGGCATCGGTGGAGATCATGCCGCCGATCGTGGCGCGGTTCGAGGTGGAGAGTTCCGGCGCGAAGAACAGGCCGTGCTTGGCGAGTTCCCGGTTGAGCTGGTCCTTCACCACCCCCGGCTCGACCCGGACACTCCGGTTGGCGGCGTCGATCTCCAGGATGCGGTTCATGTGCCGCGAGGTGTCGACCACGAGGCCGTGGCCGAGCGACTGGCCGTTGGTGCCCGTGGCCCCGCCCCGCGGACGGATCACGATCGCGGCGAAGCGCGGGTCGTCCAGCAATTTGGCGATGCGCACGAGGTCGTCGCGGGTCCGCGGGAAGGCCACGGCCCCCGGTTCCACCTGGTAGATCGAGTTGTCGGTGGCGAAGACCGTGCGGTCGGCGTCCGAGAGCGTCAGGTCGCCCTCGAAGCCGCGCAGGCGCAGCTCGGCGCAGGCCGCTTCGTAGAGCGGCACGGCCTCGGTTCGGCGGGTCAGGACCGGGATCATCCGTGCCTTCTACACCCGGCAGATCGCGAAGGAAGATCGGCCGTTCTGTCGCGCGTCTCCCTGCGCCCGCCGGCATCCCCTTGCCACACCGGCCGGCGCGGGACGCTCGACGGGCAGGTGGACCGGGCAAGCCGGCGCGCCTGTCGGCTCGGCCTGGAGGCGATCCGTGCACCCGGCTTCGAGACTGACATGGCGGCCGAACTGATCCGGAAGGTCGCCTCCACGGTTATAGACACGGACGGATCGCGCCTGTTGAGGACGGACGGCGCGGCGTTGCCGCGGGCCGCCCGGACACCCATCTTGGGATCGCAGGATCGTCCGTCCGATTCTCGGCCCGCACGCGGGCTCTTCCTCCGCAGAATTGTCTGGCACCCACCTTTTGGCACGACGCACCACCGCTCCGGCGGCCGAGCCCGCGGCTCCTCCGCCCCTCCCTACCCGCGAGCAGATCCTCGCCTTCGTCGCCGAGTCGAAGGAGCGCGTCGGCAAGCGGGAGATCGCCAAGGCCTTCGGCATCACGGGGGCCGCCAAGATCGACCTCAAGCGCGTCCTCAAGGAGATCGAGGCGGACGGCGACCTCGACCGCGGCCGCGGCGGACTCGCCCCGGCGGGCCACCTGCCGCCCGTGGTTCTGGCCGACATCCGCTCGCGGGACCGCCATGGCGATTTCCTGGCCGTGCCGGTGGAATGGGGCGGGGCCGGGAAGCCACCCTCCATCGTGCTGACCCAGCCGCGCGGCCCTCGCAAGGGCAACCGGCCGGCGCCGGGCATTGGCGATCGCGTCCTGCTCCGCGTCGAGCGCGACGCGGAGGGCGGCTATGCGGGCCGCGTCGTTAAGGTCATCGGCAAGAACAAGGCCGAGGTGATCGGGGTTTACCGCGCCGGCGCGCAGGGTGGCCGGATCGCGCCGGTGGAGAAGCGCTCGCAGGGCCGCGAGATCATGATCCCGCCCGGCGAGGAGGGGCAGGCCCGCGACGGCGACCTCGTCAGCGTCACCTTGGAACGTGAGACGCGGTTCGGGCTGCCGCGGGGACGCGTCCGGGAGCGTCTGGGCTCCCTCGGCTCCGAGAAGGCGGTGAGCCTGATCGCGCTCCACCTGCACAACATTCCGCACGTCTTCTCGGATGCGACCCTGGCGGAAGCCGACGCCGCCGAGCCCGCGCCCCTGACGGGCCGGGAGGATTGGCGCGACCGGCCGCTCCTGACCATCGACCCGCCGGACGCCAAGGACCACGACGACGCCGTCATGGCCGAGGCCGATCCCGATCCGGCCAATCCGGGCGGCTTCATCCTCACCGTCGCCATCGCCGACGTCGCCGCCTACGTGCGGGCGGGCTCGAGCCTCGACCGCGAGGCGCTTGAGCGGGGCAATTCCGTCTACTTCCCCGACCGGGTCGTGCCGATGCTGCCCGAGCGGATCTCGAACGACCTCTGCTCGCTCCGCGAGGGCGAGGACCGGCCGGCGCTCGCGGTGCGCATGGTCATCGCCGCCGATGGCGAGAAGCGCCGCCACAGCTTCCACCGGGTGATGATGCGGTCCCGCGCCAAGCTCGCCTACGCGCAGGCGCAGGGCGCGATCGACGGACAGCCGGACTCTGCGACCGGGCCGCTGCTGGACACGGCGCTCCGCCCGCTCTGGGCCGCGTACGCGGCCCTGCGGGAGGCCCGGGACCGCCGCGGGCCGCTCGCCCTCGATCTGCCCGAGCGCAAGGTCCTGCTCAGCCCCGACGGTGCGGTCGACCGGGTGATCGTGCCCCAGCGCCTCTATGCCCATCGGCTCATCGAGGAGTTCATGATCCAGGCGAACGTGGCCGCCGCCGAGACCCTGGAGCACGCCCGGCAGCCGCTGATCTACCGCGTCCACGACGAGCCGGCTCAGGAGAAGATGCGGGCGCTCGGCGAGGTTCTGGCTTCGGTGGGCATCAAGCTGCCGAAGGACGGCGCGCTGCGCCCCGCCCTGTTCAACCGGATCCTGGCCATGGCGGCCGAGACCGAGCACGGCGTCTTCCTCAACGAGGTCATCCTGCGCAGCCAGGCCCAGGCGGTCTACGCCGCCGAGAACCTCGGCCATTTCGGCCTGAACCTGCGCCGCTACGCGCACTTCACCTCGCCGATCCGGCGCTACGCCGACCTCGTCGTCCACCGGGCGCTGATCACCGCCTGCCGGCTCGGCTCCGACGGTCTGGCCGTCGCGATCTCCGCGGGTGAGCTCGCCCAGATCGGCGAGCAGATCTCGGCCGCCGAGCGCCGCGCCATGGCGGCCGAGCGCGAGACCATCGACCGGCTGATCGCCCACCACCTCGCCGATCAGGTCGGCGCCACCTTCGAGGGTCAGATCGCGGGGGTGACCCGCGCCGGGCTGTTCATCAAGCTCGACGAGACCGGCGCCGACGGGTTCGTGCCCGTTTCGCAGCTCGGCGCCGACTATTTCCGCCACGAGGAAGGCCGCCACGCCCTGGTCGGCGAGCGAAGCGGGGAGACGTTCCGCCTCGGCGACCGGGTCGAGGTGCGGCTCGTGGAAGCCGCGCCGATCGCCGGCGCGCTGCGCTTCGAGCTGCTCAGCGAGGGCCGCTCCCGGTCGGGCGCCCGGAAGGCCGGCCCGGGGCAGAAGCCCGGCGCTCGACCGTTCAAGTCCGCGCCGCCCGGCCGCCCCGCCGGAATCCGCAACACCGGGTCGCGCCATCGCGGCTCGCGCCGCTGACCGGGCCGATGTACACCCCTCCCATGACCGCCGACGCGCTCCCGGCCCGCACTCGCCTGATCCCCGCGCTGGCCCGCGGCTTCATCGGCCGCTGTCCCCATTGCGGACAGGGGCGGATCTTCGGCCGCTTCCTCAAGGTCCGGCCCGACTGCGAGGCCTGCGGCCTGGAGCTGCACCACCACAGGGCCGACGACCTGCCGCCCTACGTGGTCATCTTCATCGTCGCCCACATCGTCGGGTACCTGATCCTGGAGACCGAGAGCGCCTACGAGGTGCCCCTCTGGGTGGAGATGGGCGTCTGGCCGGTCTTCACGCTCCTCTTCGCCCTTGTCCTGCTCCAGCCGGTCAAGGGCGCCGTCGTCGGCCTGCAATACGCCCTTGGCATGCACGGCTTCGCCACGCTACCGCGGAGCCGCCCCGTCCCGGGGCTGGAGGAGACCCGCCTTGCCGCAGCCGGAGCCACAGATCGCGACCGGTCCTGAGGGGAAGCCCGCCGCGGCGCGCCTGCGCCCGCGGGACGCCGCGACCATGATCGTGATCGACCGGCGCGGAAAGGGCGGCCCCAAGGTCCTGATGGGCCGGCGCAACCCGAACCTCGCCTTCATGCCGGGGAAGTTCGTCTTTCCGGGCGGCCGGATCGAACTCGGCGACCGCCACATGCCGGTGGCCGGGGCGCTCCCCGACTACGCGGAGGCGGCCCTGACCCGGCAGGTCTCCCGCCCGCCGCATCATCTCGGCCGCGCACTGGCCCTCGCCGCCATCCGCGAGACCTACGAGGAGACCGGCCTGCTGCTCGGCACGACCGAGCACGGCGCCCCCGAGGGCACCCCGGAGGGTTGGGAGGGCTTTGGCCGCCACGGCGTCCTTCCGGATCTCGAGGCCCTGCACCTCGTGGCCCGGGCAATCACCCCGCCCAAGCGCGTGCGCCGCTTCGACACGCGCTTCTTCGCGGTCGACCACCGGATGGTGGCGGCCGAGGAGCCGGGGCGGATCAGCGTCGACGCCGAGTTCACCGAACTCGCCTGGGTCCGCCTCGATGCCGCGCGCAAGCTCGACCTGCCTTACATAACCCGGGCGATCCTCGATGACCTGGAGGCGCAGATCACCGTCGATTTCGCGCCGCATCGGATGATCCCCTTCCACTACGAACGCTACGGCCGCCGGGAGCGGGTAGCCTTGTGAGCCACCCGGAAAAGCTGGCACGGGAGGCGCGGCGGGGGATCCGATCGGAAGATGTGGCGGCGATCTCGGCGGCCGTGACCTGCGTCACCGTCGTCGGCATAGGGCTGAGCCTCTCGATCCCGCTCCTCTCGATCGAGCTGGAGCGGCGCGGCGCGTCGAGTACGCTGATCGGGCTCAACACGGCGGTGGCCGGCATCGCCAGCATCTGCACGGTGCCGTTCGTGCCGCGGCTCGCGGCGCGGATCGGCGTTGCGCCGCTGCTGGGCCTGGCGCTCCTCGTCGGGGCGGTCAGCCTGGCGCTGTTCCCGCTCCTGCCGGGCATTGCCCTGTGGTTTCCCCTGCGCTTCGTCTTCTCGGCGACCCTCGGCGCGCTGTTCGTCCTGTCCGAATACTGGATCAACGCGGCCGCGCCCCCCGAGCGTCGCGGCCTCGTGATGGGCATCTACGCCACCGTCCTGGCGGCGGGGTTCGCGGTCGGCCCCCTGCTGCTGGCGCTGGTCGGGACCGAGGGGCCGGCGCCCTACGCAACCGGGGCCGTCCTGATGCTGGCCGGCGGCCTGCCGATCCTGCTGGCCCGCGGGCTGTCGCCAACGATCGAGACGGGCTCGGGCCGGAGTATCCTCGGCTACGTGCGGCTCGCTCCAGGCGCCCTGGCGGCGGCCCTCGCCTATGGTGCGGTGGAGACCGGCATCTTCGCAATCCTGCCGCTCTACGGCCTGCGCCTCGGCTACGACGCGCAAGGAGCGGCCGGCCTCGTCAGCCTGATCGCGCTGGGCAACGTGCTGTTCCAGATCCCGTTCGGCTGGCTCGCAGACCGGCTCGACCGCAGCGCCGTGCTGCTCGGCGCCGGACTCGCGGGTGCGGCGGGTTCGGCCCTGATCCCCCTGGCGGCGGGCAGTCCCATCGCGTTCGGCCTCCTGCTCCTGGTGTGGGGCGGGATCGCCGGCACCCTCTACACGGTCGGGCTGGCGATGCTCGGGGACCGCACGCCGGCAAACGATCTCGCTGGCGCCAACGCGGCCTTCGTGGTGCTCTACAATGTCGGGCTGATGCTGGGTCCGCCGGTGATCGGCGGTGGCCTCGACCTCGCGCCGCCGCACGGCTTCGCGCTGGCGCTCCTCGCCCTGTTTCTGGCCTTCGCCGGATGGCTGGCTGCCACGGAGTGGGTGCCCCGCCACTCTTGACCTGCCGAGCCCGATCGGGCATTCACCCGCCCGTATTCGGCCGGGCCTTCCCGGCCATTTGCGTTTCGCTCACGCGGAATGCCGCACCCTGCAGGAGCGCCGCGCCATGGCCAAGGCCGTCACCGTCAAGATCAAGCTCATCTCCACCGCCGACACCGGCTACTTCTACGTCACCAAGAAGAACTCCCGGACGCAGACCGAGAAGCTGTCGATGCGCAAGTACGACCCGGTCGCGCGCAAGCACGTCGAGTTCAAGGAGACGAAGATCAAGTAAGACGCCGGGCCGCATCCCGGCCCGACCGTTCATGTGAAGCCGCTCCGGGGACGGGGCGGCTTCTTTCTTTGGGGCGCCCTCCTGCGGGCGGAGGGCCGCCGAGTGCGGGAATCCCGCCGCGCCCCGCACGGGGAAACGCCCCCGTTGGTCGGCGACGACGGCGGCTTGCGCGGTCAGGCGGGCGCTGGAAGGTCCGGATCGAGCGTCCGCGCCAGGGATCGCGCGATGGCCACGAGGGCGGTCACCATCGGCGTTGACGGCTCACGCCGCGGGGCGACGAGGCCGATCGTGTGCTCCAGGTCCGGGGCGGTGATCGGGATCGTGCGCACGCCCTCCATCGGTCCCAGCGCATCGACCAGGATCTCGGGCATGATCGAGGCCCAGCGCAGGGTGCGCACGTGGGTCAACAGCACGATCATCGAGTTCGACTCGAGGGTCGCGGCGGGATCCGCACCAGATTCCCGGATCTGCTGGTCGATGATCCGCCGGTTCTGCATGTTCGGGGTGAGCAGGCACAGCGGCAGGCTGCCGGTCTCCGCCCAGGTGACGCTCGCCCGGCCGTCGAATGGGCCGCCGATCGCCGTGACGAGACGATAGCGCTCCCGATAGAGCGGCACGGAGACCACCCGCCCGAGCGGCTCGTTGTCCAGGTAGGTCAGGCCGGCATCCGCCTCGAGGTTCTCGATCAGCGAGAAGATGTCGGCCGAGGTGGCTGATTCGACCGTGAGCCGCACGTCCGGATGCCGCTCGCGGTAGGGGGTCGTGAGGTTCACGATCATCGGCAGGGCCGTGGGGATCGCGGCGATGCGCAGGTGCCCGGTCAGGCCCCGGCGCAGGCCGGTGACTTCCTCGTGCATGGCCCGGGCATCGGCCACGATGCGCCGCGCCCATTCCAGGACCCGCTCGCCCTCGGGGGTGAAGCCCTGGAAGCGGGAGCCGCGCAGCACGAGTTGCACGCCGAACCGGTTCTCCAGCTGCTTCACGCCGGCCGAGAGGGTCTGCTGGGTCACCCCGCAGGATTCCGCGGCGTGCCCGAAATGCTGCTCGCGGGCGAGCGCGAGCAGGAAGTCCAGCTTGTCGATCACGACGGAGGCGTCCCGGCACGGCGAGGCGCCGGAACCCTAGCGACCCGCCGTGCCGGCCACAACCGAGGGCTCCCGGCACTCACCGGAACAGGATGAACGCCTTCGACAGGGTGATGCCGATGCCCCAGACGATCGGAATGCCGACCACCGCCCAGGCCAGGGCCGCGCCGAGGCTGAAGCCGCCGCGTCCGATCCCGAACGACCCGGACGGTCCGTCGGCCGTCGCGCCCGTGCGGACGTCGAGGGAGGCGCGCTCGGAATCGGACATGAACCAGCGCTGCGCCAACGGCCGGACCAGCAGGTTGCAGATGAACCCGACCGCCAGGAAGCTCGCGAGCACGTACATGGTCCGGCCGTAGAGGTCCGCCCCCTGCACGCCGGCTGCGACCTGCGCCTCGCGGATCTTGGTGATGACGAAGGGTCCGACGATGCCCGCCATCGACCACGCGGTGAGCAGGCGGCCGTGGATGGCGCCCACGAACTGCGTGCCGAACACGTCGGCGAGGTAGGCCGGAACCGTCGCGAAGCCGCCGCCATACATCGACAGGATCACGCAGAAGATGGCGACGAACAAAGCCTGCGAGCCGATGCCGGCGGCCCAGGGCGCCGCCGCGTACAGGAGGCCGCCCAGCGCGAAGAAGATCGCGTAGGTGCCCTTCCGCCCGATGCGGTCCGACATCGAAGCCCAGAAGAACCGGCCCAGGATGTTGAACAGGGAGAGCAGTCCGACGAAGCCCGCCGCGATGGCCGCGACCTGCGCCTTCTGGCCGGCGTCGAGGGTGGAGAAGCTTGTGCCCGGCAGGCCGATCAGCTCGCCGCCGAAGATCTCCTGGAGCATCGGCGAGGCCAGGGCCAGCACGCCGATGCCGGCCGACACGTTGAGGAACAGGACGAGCCAGATCATCCAGAACTGGGAGGTCTTGTGCGCGTCGCGCAGATGGACGTGCCCCGATGCGATCATGGCGTTCTTGGACGCGGGCGCGGTCCACCCGTCCGGGCGCCAGCCGGCCGGGGGCACCCGGTAGCCGAAGGCACCACCCAGCATGAACAGGATGTAGCCGATGCCCATGACGGCGAGCGTCTGCCAGACGCCGGCCGAGTCCGCGGTCCGGAAGCTCTTGATCAGGCTGTCGGCCAGCGGCGAGCCGATCATGGCACCCCCGCCGAACCCCATGATCGCCATGCCGGTGGCCATGCCGCGGCGGTCGGGGAACCACTTGATCAGCGTCGATACCGGCGAAATGTAGCCAAGGCCCAGCCCGATTCCGCCGATCAGGCCCATGCCGAGCCAGACCAGCCAGAGCTGATGGACGTAGACACCCAGCGCGCCGATCAGGAAGCCGCCACCCCAGCACAGGGCGGCCACGATGCCCGCCTTGCGCGGACCCGCGCGCTCCAGCCAGCCGCCGAACAGTGCGGCCGAGAGCCCGAGCACGACGATGCCGATCGAAAAGACCGTCACGAGGTCGCTGACGCGCCAATCGCAACTTGTGGTGAAAAGGGCCGTCATCACGCCCATGTCGGGGCAGGCGGCGGGCGTCGGCTTGCCCACGGAGAGCGCCCGGGTCAGCGGCAGCCAGAACACCGAGAGGCCATAGGCCATGCCGATGCAGAGATGGATCGCAAGCGCCGCCGGCGGGACCAGCCACCGGTTGAAGCCCGGCTTGGCGACGATCCGCTCACGCGACAGAAAATTTGGTGTCCCATCAGGCGCGATCGCGCCCGCAACGCCAGCACTCATCATCGACTCCTCCACGGCAGCCTCGTTCATGGGCCGCGCGCGGCGGGAGAATGCGCGATCTGTGTGCAGGGCACCAGCGCGCTATACGCTGAGACGGCAATTTTAATCCAATCGGGGTCGACGTGTATGCGTCAACCCCGAAATCAGGCCGCACATCGGCACTGAGTCGCAGTGGATCCGTGCCCGGGCACGACGCGCCGCGATCCCAGCACCCGGGAAGCCGGACGCGACCGATCATGTATCCGCGCGGGGTCCACCGTCTCTCCGTCCACGGCGATGCCCGTTGAGACAGATCAAGGCGTCCGGCGCCCTCCCCGGCACCGTAGTCTGCGTCGCAGGGCCTCAGAGCGAACGCGCCCCGCCCTCATCTGCGGGAGCCGCAATGCCACGCTATTTCATCGATACGGCAAACCACGTCGAAGTCATCGACGCGGAAGGGACCGAACTGCCTGATCTCCATGCCCTGCGGGTTCTGCTTCGCAGAGCCCTGATCGCGATCCTGCAGGACGAAGGCGAGGCGACCGGCGTGAACGAGTATACGGCCCACGCCTATGACAAGACCGGCAAGCTCGTGATGCGGGCGCAGGCGAACTTCTTCATCGTGGATCAGTGAGGCTGCCCTACGCCGCCTAGCGATCCGCTTCGACAGCGCCCCCGAGGCGATCGGCCCGCCCGACGGAGCCCGCCGGACGGGCCGCCCTGCCTTACATCGGAGGGGTCAGGCCGTCCTTGCCCACCGCCACCAGTTTGCCCTCGGCCTTGGCGCCGTCCTTGGCGACCACCGCGAAGACCTTGGAGCCCGGCGCGAGGATCGCCTTGTCGGCGGGTTCGAAGGCGACGATCGGCGCCGAAGCCGGCACCACGATCTCCTTGGACCCGTCCTTGCCGTAGCTCACCGTGAGGGTGCGCTCGCCACCCGCGGCGGCCTTGTCGGCTTTCACGGTGCCGTTCGTCATGGCGCTCTTCACCTTCGGGGCGTTCGACGATTCGACCTTCACGGTGCCGTTGGTCATTGCGCTCTTGACCTTGGCGCCGGCGCCTGCGGTCTGGTCGGTGATCGAATCCCAGCCGTAATGGCCCTCGCCGGTCCCGCGCATCGACTCGGGGAAGAGGACCACCTCCAGGGCGGTCATGGGGTTCTCGCCCTTGGTGGCGGTGCCGATGAAGACGCCGTCCTTGATCGCATCGAGGCTCGACGGGACCACCCAGGCGAACTTGGCGCCGCCGACATCCACGGTCTCGGTCTTGCCGTCGTCGGTCTTGATCGTGAGCGTGGTGCCGTCGGCCTTGTCGATGGTGCCGCGGACGCGCTCGACCTGGGCGGCGTAGGCGGCGCTCGACAGAAGGGCCGTCAGGCCAGCGGCGACGAGGGTCTTGCTGAGGTGCTTCATCGAGGTCCCATCCTGGCTTCGAGAGCCGGGTTATGGGGCTTGCCGCGCGCAAAACAAGGTTGTGCGCAAGCGAAACACAGGCCGTGAGTAACAAATAAGGCGGCGCCCGGTGGGCGCCGCCTCGTAGAACCCGATGGCGGCCCGAAGGCCGCCCCAGGGGATCAGGCCGCCAGCGAGCGCAGCACGTACGGAAGGATGCCGCCGTTGCGGAAGTATTCCAGCTCGTCGAGGGTATCGATCCGGCAGGTCAGCGGGACCTGCTTCACCGTGCCGTCGGCGGACTTGATCTCCGCGGTCAGCGTCTGGCGGGGCTTCAGCTCGCCGGCGAGACCCTTGATGGTGACGGTTTCGTCACCCTTCAGGCCCAGCGACTGCCAGCTCGTGTCGCCCTGGAAGACCAGCGGCACCACGCCCATGCCGACGAGGTTCGAGCGGTGGATGCGCTCGAAGCTCTCGGCCACCACGGCGCGGACGCCGAGCAGCTTCGTGCCCTTGGCCGCCCAGTCGCGCGACGAGCCGGTGCCGTATTCCTTGCCGGCGAAGATCACCAGCGGGGTGCCCTGCGCGGCGTATTTCTGCGCCGCGTCGTAGATGAACATCTTCTCGCCGGACGGCTGGAAGTGGGTCCACCCGCCCTCGACCACGCCGCCGGAGGCGTCCTTCACCATCTGGTTCTTGATGCGGATGTTGGCGAAGGTGCCCCGCATCATCACCTCGTGGTTGCCGCGCCGCGTGCCGTACTGGTTGAAGTCCTGCACGCGCACTTGGTGCGACTGCAGGTACTCGCCGGCCGGCGAGGCCGCGCGGATGTTGCCCGCCGGCGAGATGTGGTCGGTGGTGATCGAGTCGAGGAATAGGCCGAGGATGCGGGCGTCCGCGATGTCCTCCACCGGCTTCGGGGTCTTCTCCATGCCGACGAAGTAGGGCGGGTTCTGCACGTAGGTGGAGCCCGGGTTCCACGCGAAGGTCTCGGCCTCGGTGACCTCGACATCCTTCCAGTTCTGGTCGCCGCCGAACACGTCGGCGTAGCGCGACTTGAACAGCGCCGAGGTGATGTTCTCCTCGATGAACTGCTGCACCTCGGCCGAGGACGGCCAGATGTCCTTCAGGTAGACCGGCTTGCCATCGGAGCCCAGGCCGAGCGGCTCGGTCGTGATGTCGATCTGCATCGAGCCGGCCAGCGCGTAGGCGACCACCAGCGGCGGCGAGGCGAGGTAGTTCGCCCGCACGTCGGGGTTCACGCGCCCCTCGAAGTTGCGGTTACCCGAGAGGACCGCCGCGGCGACGATGTCGTTGTCGTTGATCGCCTTGGAAATCGCCTCCGGCAACGGGCCGGAATTGCCGATGCAGGTGGTGCAGCCGAAGCCCACGAGGTTGAAGCCGAGCGCGTCGAGGGGGTCCTGCAGGCCGGACTTCTCCAGGTACTCGCCAACCACCTGCGAACCGGGGGCCAGCGAGGTCTTCACCCACGGCTTGGAGCGCAGGCCCTTGGCGACGGCGTTGCGGGCGAGCAGGCCCGCGCCGATCATCACCGAGGGGTTCGACGTGTTGGTGCAGCTCGTGATCGCGGCGATCACCACGTCGCCGTGCCCGAGGTCGAAGTTCGTGCCCTCGACCGGGTAGCGGCGCGCGATGTCGGCGGCCTTCTTGAACTCGGTCTCCATCGAGGCGGCGAAGCCGGGCTTCGCACCGTCGAGGAGCACGCGGTCCTGCGGGCGCTTCGGCCCGGCGAGCGACGGCCGGACCTCGCCCATGTCGAGTTCCAGCGTGTCGGTGAAGACCGGGTCGGGCGTGCTGGCGTCGCGCCACATGCCCTGCGCCTTCGCGTAGGCCTCGACCAGGGCGATCCGGTCGTCGGAGCGGCCGGTGACCTTCAGGAAGTCGATGGTCTTCTGGTCGACGGGGAAGAAGCCGCAGGTCGCGCCGTACTCGGGGGCCATGTTGGAGATCGTGGCCCGGTCGGCCACCGCCATGTCGTCGAGGCCGGGGCCGTAGAACTCCACGAACTTGCCGACCACGCCCTTCTTGCGCAGCATCTGGGTGACGGTGAGCACGAGGTCGGTGGCGGTGGTGCCCTCGGGCAGCTTGCCAGCCAGCCTGAAGCCCACGACCTCGGGGATCAGCATCGAGAGCGGCTGGCCGAGCATGGCGGCCTCGGCCTCGATGCCGCCGACGCCCCAGCCGAGCACGGCCATGCCGTTGACCATGGTGGTGTGCGAATCGGTGCCGACAAGCGAATCGGGATAGGCCACCTCGGACCCGTCCTCTGCCTTCGTCCAGACGGTCTGCGACAGGTATTCCAGGTTCACCTGGTGGCAGATGCCGGTGCCGGGCGGCACGACGGAGAAGTTGTCGAAGGCCGACTGGCCCCACTTCAGGAAGGTGTAGCGCTCGCCGTTTCGCGAGTATTCCAGGGCGACGTTGTCGGCGAGCGCCTTCGGCGTGCCAAACTCGTCGACGATCACCGAGTGGTCGATGACGAGATCCACCGGCACAAGCGGGTTGATCTTCTGCGGGTCGCCACCGAGCGCCACCATGGCGTCGCGCATGGCGGCGAGGTCGACCACCGCCGGCACGCCGGTGAAGTCCTGCATCAGCACGCGGGCGGGGCGGAACGCGATCTCGACCTCGGCCTTGCCCTTCTGGTCGAGCCAGGCGACGGCGGCCGCGATATCGGCCTTCTTGACCGAGCGGTCATCCTCGTAGCGCAGCAGGTTCTCCAAGATCACTTTCATGGAGAAGGGCAGCGCGGCTGCCGAGGCGAGGCCGTTCTTCTCGGCCTGGGGGATCGAATAGTACGTGTAGGTCTTGCCGCCGGCTTCGAGCGTCTGGCGGGCCTTGAAGCTGTCGAGTGAGGGCACGGCTGGTTCTATCCTCGCTGCGGGTTGTCGAACACGCGCAGGCAAAACCTGCGCTACGAAGTCTGTGTTCGGCCTGTGTAGCGCCCGACGGGCGCGCGCCGCCCCGGGAGCGCCCGGGTAGGAGACGATGCGCGGGGGCGATTTGGACGCCCGTGAAGCCGCGCGGCGCAGCCAGGGAGGGATATAGAACTTTTCGAATCTGGCCGCTACCGGGTCGCGATGACAGGTGCGTTTTCCTGTCGAGCCCGGGCGTGCGGCCGCGCGGCGTGGCGCGCCGGCCGTCGTCGCGCATGGGACGGGCCAGTCCAACGTCACGGTGTATCGGCGGTCCGGGATGCCGAAGGCGAGCCCGGAGCGACGGGATGGCTGTCGGTCACGGGCCTCGGCGCGGCTGAGCACCGGAGCCCCGCGCTCGCGTCACCCCTGCCCGGGGGCACCCGCGCCGGACAGCGCCTTGGACCGATTCGGCTGGGCCGCGAGCCTGCGAAGGGAAGCGACATTCGTGGCCGCCTCCCCGGGGCTCATGTCGCGGCGCAGGACGGTCTCGGCATCGGCGAAGCGGCCCTTGAGGCCCAGGACCATGGCGAGGTTCGCCCGCACCCGCGCATCGGCGCCGGGTTGGTCGGCGGCGAGCCGCAGGGTCTGCTCGGCGAGATCGAGATTGCGCGACAGCGCGTAGGACAGGCCGAGATTGGACAGGAGCGAGGGCTCATTAGGCCGGATCTTGAGCGCGGCCTCGTAGAAGCCCTGTGCCCGGGTCTGCTCGCCGAGCTGAGCGGAGGCCGAGCCCTGGGCCGACAGGATGCGCCAGTCGGGGTTCGCGGGCGTGTGCGCGTTGGCGAGCACGTCGATCGCCTCGCGGAAGCGGCCAGCCTCGACCAGCGACTTGCCGTAGGCGCCGAGCAGGGCCTTGTCGCGCGGGTTGCGCAGGGCGGCCTGCTGCAGGACCGCTGCGGCTTGGTTGATCTGATCGGTCGACCGCAGGGCGCGGGCATAGGCGATCGCCGTGCGGCCGTCGGTGGGCTCGGCGTTGAACCGCTCCGCCAGCCGGTCGATGTCCTGCCGCGCGGGGGCCGCGGAGGGGGCCGTGGAGGGGGCTCCGAGGGGACCGATCGAGCCGGTGGTCTCGGGAGAGCGGGTGTTGCAGCCGGCGAGCCCCAGCGCGACCACGGCAGCCACCAGTGCGGTGCGGCGTCCGGCGGTGGCCTGAGATCGTGTGACCCGGATCAGGGCCGTCATCATGATACGCTCCGCCGACATCGGGGCCGGGTGCGATGGCGCGCTTCACGCTTCCGGCCGGCCGGTGATAGAGCGTTAACCCTAACCACCGGTTAAGCTGCTGGTCCCGACGGCACGCGAGAGGCACATGACCCAGGCCGAGATCCCGGCGACGATCCACGCGCTCCGACCCGCCGACACGCAGGCCGTGCCGGTGACCCTGGTCACGACGGCGGCCTGGGCGGAAACCGAGGCCGGCCTGGAACCCGCCGGGCGCAGCTTCGCCCAGGCCGTCGGCTTCAAGCCGAAGGCGGGCACCCTCGCGCTGCTGCCGGCCCGGGACGGCGGCCTCGGGCGGGTGCTGTTCGGACTCGGGGATCCGGAGGCCGCATCCTACGACCGGTTGATCGTCGGAAAGCTGCCGGGTCTGCTGCCGGAGGGCACCTACCGCCTCGAGAACGCGCCCGAGCCCGCCGAGGCCGCACTCGCTTGGCTGATGGGGAGCTACCGCTTCAGCCGCTACCGGTCCGGCAGCGGCACGAAGGCCCGGCTCGCAGCTCCGACCGGCATCGACGCCGCCGACGTAGAGCGGATCGCCGCCGCGGTGGCGATGGGCCGCGACCTCGTCAACACGCCGGCCAACGACCTCGGCCCCGCCGAGATCGAGGCGGCCGCCCGAAGCCTCGCCGATCGCCACGGCGCGACCGTCACCGTGACGGAGGGCGACGCGCTGGCGAAGGACTTTCCGCTGATCCACGCCGTCGGCGCCGCCTCGCCCCGGGCGCCGCGGCTGATCGACCTGACCTGGGGCTCGAAGGACGCGCCGCGCGTGACGCTCATCGGCAAGGGCGTCGCCTTCGACACCGGCGGGCTCGACATCAAGCCGTCGGCCGCGATGCTGCTGATGAAGAAGGACATGGGCGGCGCCGCCGCAGCCCTCGCCGCCGCCGACATGGTCATGGGCGCCGGGCTCCGGTTGCGCCTGCGCCTGCTGATCCCCGCGGTGGAGAACGCGGTCTCGGGCAACGCCTTCCGCCCCGGCGACGTGCTGAAGAGCCGGGCCGGGCTCAGCGTCGAGATCGGCAACACCGACGCGGAGGGGCGCCTGATCCTGGCCGACGCGCTCACCCTCGCGGACGCGGACGCCCCCGACCTGATCCTCGACTTCTCGACGCTCACGGGCGCGGCCCGGGTGGCCCTCGGGCCGGACCTGCCGGCCTTCTTCACGGAAGACGACGCGCTGGCCGAGGCGGTGGCGCGGGCGGGGCGGGCAGCGATCGATCCGGTCTGGCGGATGCCGCTCCACGCGCCCTACGCGAGCCTG
The DNA here is from genome assembly GCF_056403155.1 of Methylobacterium sp. P3_A11. NCBI lineage: Bacteria > Pseudomonadati > Pseudomonadota > Alphaproteobacteria > Hyphomicrobiales > Methylobacteriaceae > Methylobacterium > Methylobacterium sp. P3_A11. The sequence continues at coordinate 24,070 of NZ_JBFUGA010000007.1, read as the reverse complement.
CTCGACTCCAAGGTGGCCGACCTCAACAACGTCTCGAGCGGCCCGTTCGCGGGGGCGATCACCGCGGCGCTGTTCCTGCGCCGGTTCGCCCCGAAGACGAAGGCCCACGGCCATTTCGACCTCTTTGGCTGGAACCCCTCCACCAAGCCCGGCCGGCCGGAGGGCGGCGAGGTCCAGACAGCTCGGCTGACCTACGCGCTGCTCAAGGCGCGCTACGGCGGCTGATCGCCTCTCGTCTTTGCGAGCGCAGCGAAGCAATCCAGTCAGCGCCACGCTGATAGAGGCTGCGCTTCCCTGGGTCGCTTCGCTGCGCTCGCGATGACGATGCGGCTCAAGCAAGACCCGCCTGCCGCTACAGGATGCCGGCCCCGTCGCATAGCGCCAGGCTCCGGAGCGTCCCGAGCCCGAAACGAAAGTCCTCGCGGTTGCGGATCACGCCCGCCCCACCGCGGTGGTGATCGCCGCCAGCCCCCGAGCCGGCGGCGCGCTCAGGCGGTCAGCGGCAGGCCCGTCTCGATCAGGCGCGCCCACAGGGAGGCCCCGTACGGCGCGGCGTCGTCGTTGAAGTCGTAATGCGGGTGGTGGAGCGAGGCGCTGTCGCCGTTGCCGATGAACATGTAGGCGCCGGGGCGGCGGCCGAGCATGTAGGAGAAGTCCTCGGCCGTCATCATCGGCGCGACGGCCCGGTCGACATTCTCCTCTCCTACCAGCGCCTCGGCGACGCCGGCCATGAAGTCGGCCTCGGCGGGATGGTTCTCGGTGACCGGATAGCTCGACCCGTACTCGACCAGGCCGCGCGCGCCGAAGCCGCCGGCGATCTCGGCGACCAGGGTCTCGATCCGCGCCTTGATCCGGCTCCGCACCGCCTGGGACAGCGTGCGCATCGTGCCGCGCATGGTCACGGTCTGCGGCAGGACGTTGAACGCCTCGCCGGCCTCCAGCGCGCAGACCGAGACCACCGCCGATTGCAGCGGATCGAGGTTGCGCGCCACGATGCTCTGCAGGGCGATGATCACGTGGCTTCCCACCAGCACGCTGTCGATGGCGTTCTGCGGCAGGGCCGCGTGGCCGCCCCGGCCCTCGATCGTGATCGTGAATCGGTCGGTGGACGCCATGATCGGACCCGGGCGGATCGCGAACGTGCCGACCGCCATGCCGGGGATGTTGTGCATCCCGTAGACCGACTCGACCCCGAACCGCTCCATCAGGCCGTCCTCGACCATCGCCTCGCCGCCGCCGCCGCCCTCCTCGGCGGGCTGGAAGATCAGCACGGCCGCCCCGTCGAAGTCGCGGGTCTCGGCGAGGTACCGGGCGGCCCCGAGCAGCATCGTCGTGTGCCCGTCATGGCCGCAGGCGTGCATCTTGCCCGGCACGGTGGACCGGTAGGGCAGGTCCCGCACCTCCTGGATCGGCAGCGCGTCCATGTCGGCGCGCAGGCCGATGGCGCGGTTGGAGGCGCGCCCCCGCCCCCGGATCACGCCGACGACCCCCGTGCGGCCGATGCCGGTCACCACCGCGTCGCAGCCGAAGGACCGGAGCTTGTCCGCGACGAACCCCGCGGTGCGCTCGACGTCGTAGAGCAGCTCGGGATGGGCGTGCAGGTCGTGCCGCCACGTTGTCATCGTGTCGGCGAATGCGCGGATCCGTTCGAGGACGGGCATCGGGTCGGGGCTTTCGTGGCCTTCGGGATCGACCAGACCAGCAAAGCCGGGGCCAGAGCCGCCGTCAACGGCCGCGCTTGGAGAGCGAGCGGATCGCGCGCTGCCGCGTCGGGCCATGATCCGCCGCGGCGAGATCGTCCAGGATCGGGCAGTCCGGCCTCTCGTCACCGCAGCAGGCCTCCGCCAGATGCTCCAGCGTCCGGGCCATCCCCTCCATCTCGGCGATGCGGCGGCGCAGATCGGCGATCTGCTCCTGGGCGATCGCCTTGACCCCGGCGCTCGGGCGGGCGCGGTCGCGCCAGAGCGCCAGCAGATCCGCGATGGCATCGACGCTGAACCCGAGGTCGCGGGCGCGGCGGATGAAGCGCAGCGTGTGCAGATCGGCCGCGCCGTAATGGCGGTAGCCGGCCTCGGACCGGGCGGCCGGCGGCAGCAGGCCGGTCGCCTCGTACCAGCGGATCATCTTGGCCGAGACCCCGGTGCGCCGGGCCGCCTCGCCGATCGTCAGGGTCGTCCCGCTCATGCCGGCCTCGCGGTGAGCGCGGACGCCCCCGTGGACGCCGGTCGTCCGCCGGCCCGGCGCAGCCGCAGGGCGTTGCCGAGGACGAACACGCTGGAGAACGCCATGGCGCCCGCAGCCAGGATCGGCGACAGGGCGGGGCCGCCGAACGGCACCAGCACGCCCGCCGCCACCGGGATCAGCGCGACGTTGTACGCGAAGGCCCAGAACAGGTTCTGGTGAATGTTGGCCATCACCGCCCGCGAGAGCGCCAGGGCCTCGACCAGGGATTCCAGCTCCCCCGACATCAGCACCACGTCGGCGCTGTCCATCGCGATGTCGGTGCCGGTGCCGATGGCGAGCCCGACATCGGCCTCGGCCAGGGCCGGCGCGTCGTTGATCCCGTCGCCCACGAAGGCCACCGGCCCGTGCGCGGACCGGAACCGCTGGACGGCCTCGACCTTCCCGCCGGGCAGAACCCCGGCGGCCACCGCATCGATTCCGAGGCTCCGCGCCACGCCCGCGGCGGTGACGGGATCGTCGCCCGTGACCATCGCCACCACGAGACCGCGCGCCTTCAGGGCCGCCACCGCCGCGCCGGCGCCCGGCTTCACGGGATCGGCCACCGCCAGGACCGCGGCGTGCCCGCCGTCGAGGACGAGGTGGATCGGGCTTTGCCCGGCCTCGGCCAGCCCTTCGGCGCGGCTGGCGAGGCCCGGGTCCAGGGCGACGCCGAGACGCTGCAGGTAGCGCGGCGCCCCGAGCGCCACGGCCCGGCCCGCCACCCGGCCCGCGACGCCGAATCCCTCCACCGCCTCGAACCTCTCCGGCTCCGGAACGCGGAGGTTCCGGTCGCGGGCGGCCGCCACCACGGCGCCGGCCAGCGGATGCTCGGAGCGGGTCTCGAGCGCGGCGGCGAGGGCCAGCGCCTCGGCCTCGTCCACGCCCGCGGCCGGGACGATCCCGGTGAGCCGGGGGTGCCCCTCGGTGAGCGTACCGGTCTTGTCGAGCGCCACGACGCGCACGTCGCGCAGACCCTGCAGCGCGGCGCCGTCGCGAAACAGCACGCCGCGCGCCGCCGCGCGCCCGGTGCCGACCATGATGGCGGTGGGCGTTGCCAGCCCCATGGCGCAGGGGCAGGCGATGATCAGCACCGCCACGGCGTTGACCAGGGCCGGCCCCAGCGCGGGGGCCGGCGCCAGGAGGAGCCAGGCCAGGAAGGTGACGGCGGCGATCCCGATCACCGCCGGCACGAACCGCGCGGTGACGCGGTCGACGAGCGCCTGGATAGGCAGCTTCCCGCCCTGGGCGCGTTCCACCATGGCGGCGATCTGCGCGATGACGGTGGCGCCGCCGACGGCCTCGACCTGCAGGTCGAGGCTGCCGCGCCCGTTGAGGGTGCCGCCGACCACCTTGTCGCCCGGCCCCTTGCGGACCGGCACCGGCTCGCCGGTGACCATGCTCTCGTCGACGTGGCTGGTGCCGGAGGCCACGGAGCCATCCGCCGCCACACGCTCGCCCGGACGCACCCGGACGACGTCGCCGATGCGCAGGGCGTCGAGCGGCACCTCGGTCTCTGCGCCGTCGCGCACGACCCGGGCGGTCTTCGGGGCCAGGTCCATCAGCCGGGCGATCGCCTGGCCCGTGCGCCCCTTGGCCCGGGCTTCCAGGGTCCGGCCGAGGAGGATCAGCGTGACGATCAGCACGCTCGCCTCGAAATAGAGATGGGCCGCGCCCGCGGGCAGGAGGCTCGGCGCCAGCGTCGAGACCATCGAGAACAGGTAGGCGGCCCCGGCGCCCAGGGCGACCAGGGCGTTCATGTCGGGGTGGCCGCGCAGCAGGCCCGGCACGCCGCGCAGGAAGAACCGTCGCCCCGGCCAGGCCAGGACCAGGGTGGCGAGGATCGCCTCGACCACCGCCGTGACCGGGCCGCCATGCAGGCCGGGCAGCAGGTGCCCGCCCATGTCGAGGACGACCACGGGCGCCGAGAGGAGGGCCGCAACGGTCAGGTCGCGGCGCAGGATCCGGCCCTCGTCCGCCTGCCGGGCCGAGGGGTCGGCCGGATGGCCCGCATCGACCGGGCGGGCCTCGTACCCCGCCGCCTCCACGGCCGCGATCAGGTCGTCCATCGACACCACGCCCTCGGGGTGCCGGATCGCGGCCCGTCCCGCGGCGAGGTTGACGCTGGCGGCCGTCACGCCCGGCACCGCGCAGAGCGCCCGCTCGACGCGGCCGACGCAGCTCGCACAGGACATTCCCTCGACGGCGAGCAGGCTCTGCGTCTCGGGAACCGGATAGCCGGCCTCCGCCAGGGCCGCCGCGACGTCACCCGGGGTCGTGCCCGCGTCGAGGACGAGGGTGGCGCGGTTGGTGGCGAGGTTCACCGCGACGTCCCGCGTCCCGGGCAGCGCCGTCAGGGCGCGCTCCACGCGGCCGACGCAGGAGGCGCAGGACATCCCCGAGATGGGGACTGTCAGGGTGACGGATTTCGACATGGCGGCGATCCCGTTCGAAGCATCCATGCCCCATCAGATGGGGCTTCCCATCATGGGAAGGTCAAGGGCCGTCTGCGGGCCGTTACAGGACCGGTCGGTCGGGGGCGCCCGTTGTCGAATCGTCCAGACCCGGCCAAGCTCCGTCACCGGAGCGAGGAGGACGCGGATGACCGAGCCCCTGACGATCTACGGCGATCCGGGCTCCGGCAACTGCCTCAAGGTGAAGTGGGTCGCGGCCCACCTGGGCATCCCGGCGGTCTGGCGTGACGTCGATGTTCCGGGCGGCGGGACGCGCACGCCGGACTTCCTGGCCCTGAACCCGGCCGGGCGCGTGCCGATCATCGTCCTTCCCGAGGGCGCCGTCCTGTCGGAATCGAACGCGATCATCCTGCACTTGGCGGAGGGGTCCGCCCTGATCCCGCAAGCCCCCCTCCCCCGCGCCCGCATGCTGCAATGGATGTTCTGGGAGCAGTACAGCCACGAGCCCTACATCGCGGTCCGCCGCTACCAGCTCCACTACCTCAGGCGGTCGCCGGAGGATCTCGATCCGAAGCTCGCCGAGCGCGGTGCGGATGCCTTGCGGCTGATGGAGGCGACCCTCGAGCGCTCCGCCTTCATGGCCGGCGATGCCCTCACACTCGCCGACGTGGCCCTCGTCGCCTACACCCGCATGGCCCATGAGGGTGGCTTCGACCTCGCGGGCTACCCGGCCATCCGCACCTGGGTCGGACACGTCGAGAACGGGCTCGGAATCGGGACCTATGCCGGGCCGGCCTGATCGGACGCGGGCTGCGGCGGCGCGGCGGCGCCGTATTCCGGCAGGCTGACCCGGACCGTCGTCCCCGTCCCCTCCGCGCTCTCGATGGCGAGACGCCCGCGGTGGCGGTTGAGGCTGTGCTTGACGATCGCGAGCCCCAGACCGGTGCCGCCGCGGGCGCGGCTCGACGCGACGTCGACCCGGTAGAAGCGCTCGGTCAGGCGCGGAATGTGCTCGGGCGGTATGCCCGGCCCGTCATCGGCCACCGACAGGACGATCCGGCGCCCGAGCCGCGGATCGTCCTCGCGGGCGAGCCCGACGCTGATCCGGCCGCCGCCGTATTTCACGGCGTTCTCGATCAGGTTCTCGATCACCCGGGCGAGTTCGTCGGCATCGCCGGGCACGGGGTAGGGTCCGGCGCCGTCCTCGAACCGGATCGTGGCGCCCCGCGCCTCGGCGGGGGGACCCTGGGCGTCGACCATCTGGCGGACGAGGGCACCGAGATCGACCACCGCGGTGGGTGCCACGTGCTCGCGCAGCTCGATCCGCGACAGCGACAACAGGTCGTCGATCAGGCGCGTCATGCGCAGGGCCTGGACCCGCATGATTTCGAGGAAGCGCTCCCGGGCCTGGGCGTCGTCGCGCGCAGGACCCTGGAGTGTCTCGATGAAACCGATCAGGGTGGCCAGCGGCGTGCGCAGCTCGTGGCTCGCATTGGCGACGAAATCGACCCGCATCGCCTCAAGGCGCCGGGCCGAGGTGAGGTCGCGCAGGAACAGCAGGGCGCTGACGCCGGACCCGTCCGGCATCGGCAGGGCGCCGATCTGGACCTCGAAGATGCGCTCCAGCGGCACCCGGGTCGAGAGCGCGACGCGGCGCGGCAGGCCGGAACTCAGCACCGCCTCGATGCCGTCGAGGACCTCCGGGTCGCGCAGCGCGAAGGACAGGGGCCGGCCCTGGTGCAGGGCCGGCAGGAGGGCACGGGCAGCAGGGTTGGCCTCCACCACCAGGGTGCGCCGGTCCACCAGGATGACCGGGTCCGGCACATGGGCGAGCAGCGCCTCGGCGACCGCGTGGCGCTGCGTGGTGGCGGCCGGACGCGGCACCGGCGCCTCGCGGCCGCGGCCGCCGAGCCAGCCGCCCAGGCAGATCGATCCAAGCCCGATCAGGATCAGAGGGAGATCGAGACGTCCGGCCAGGGCGGTGGCGAGACCGAACAGACCCGCCGCGATCGCGGCACCGGTCCAGGCGGGGTAGCTGCGCAGGCGGCCCGACATGGCAGGTGCGGCCGTCCGCTCAGTGGGTCTCGGACTCGTCGTGCCACGCCCGGCCGGACGGGCCGGCCGTCCCCTCCGGCGGCCCGGGATCGCGCGTCCCGGCCGCGCGCTTGACGATCTCGTACAGGCCGAGCGTCGCCAGGGCGGTCACGAAGGGCACGACGTAGTAGCAGCCCCGGAACAGCAGCAGCGAGGTCAGAACCTCGTTTCGCGGCAGGCTCGACAGGGCGAGGAGCACGGTGGCCTCGAACACGCCGATGCCGCCGGGGGCGTTCGACGCGATGCCCAGCATGGCGGCGAGCACGTAAATCGCCAGGAAGGTGGTGAAGCCGAGCGTCATCTCCTGCGGCAGCAGGACGTAGAGGACCGCCGCTGCCGCGCAGACGTCGCCGATCCCGACGATCATCTGCCCGATCGAGACCGAGGCTCCGGGCAGTTCCAGGCGCCAGTGCTTGACGGTGATGCTGCGCTTCTTCGCCGAGACCCAGGCGAGATAGCCGAGCACGAGGGCCAGCGCCGCCAGCCCGACACCCTGATTGATCCGGATCGACGTGAAGGCGAGCCCGGCGAGCTGGCCCGCCTCGATGATCAGGCTCAAGCCCAGCACCACGCCCATACCGAGCCAGAAGGTGAAGCCGGCGATGACGGTGAGCGCAGCGATCTTGGCGGTGGACAGGCCCTGCCGGGCGTAGATCCAGTACCGGATGGTTCCGGCGGTCAGCAGCGGGAAGCCCAACGTGAAGCTCACCGCGTAGCTGGTGAAGGAGGCCAGCGCGGTGATCCGGTAGGGTACCTTGATCCTGAGCTGGCGCAGGGCCAGCGCGTCGTAGCCGGTGAGGAAGAGGTAGCTGATGCCGACGAACAGGAAGGCGAGGCCGAGCTGCTCGGTCGTGGCCGCCGCGATCGCGGTCCGCACCTCCGCCCAGCTCACGCTCTGGACGAGCTTCCACAGCACGCCGAGGGAGACCGCGAACAGCACGATGCTGGCGGCCGTGCCGATCCAGGCATAGCGGTTGCGCCGGCTCTTCCGCTTCGCGGTCGCGGCGGCATCGTGCTCAACCGGCTCGGCCTGCTCGGCCGCGCTCCGGTGCTGTCCCTGAAAATTCATGCCGATCGGCGTCCGCCCTTCCGGCTGCGCGGCCCGGCCGAAGGCCGTCAGCCCGTGCCGGAATCTCCCGGACCGCGGCCCGTTGCCCCGCATGTAGGCCGAACCGGGGCGCAAGGCCAGGGAAGGCAGGCCCGTGACGGGCGATCTATCCTCAGCCGGAGGTTCGATCGAGGATTGCGGCCGCCTCCGCGAGGCCGTGCCGGATCCGCTCGGGCACCTCCGGCGCGGTGCAGACATAGGTCGGGCTCGGGTGCGGCACCTGGATCACCGGCAGGTCGGGGCGGAGCGCCGCGACGGCAGGCGCCGCTTCCCCGGCGAAGCGGCCGGCCAGCACCGCCACGGCGAGGCGCGGCAGCAGGTCGAGGAGCGGGGCCAGATAGCGTGCGGCCGCCGCGACCTCCGCCCGGCGGGGCGCCCGGTTGCGGGCGCCCTCGGCGTGGATGAGCCAGGGGACCGCGTTCCAGATCAGTGTGTCGGCCCGGCTCAGCCCGGCCTCGGCGAGGAAGCGGAACAGGTTGGCGGCCGTGCCGTTCGCGCTGTCGCGGGTGACGAAGCCGGTGCGCAGCACCGCCGGGCCGGGAGTCTCGAGGAGGAGGAGCATCCGCGCTCCGACGCCGCCGTCCAGGGGGTCGGGCGCCGGGACCGGGGCGCCACACTCGGCGGATATGCGCGCCGCGAGGGCTCGGATCGGCGCGATGTGGCAGCTGCCGATCAGGGCGCGACGGGCCGCGAGGGCCTCGGGATCGGCCAGCGCCTTCGGCGCCTGCGGTTCAGCCGGCATCCAGGCTGGAAACTGCGAAGCCGAGGGAGCCCAACAGCCGGAAGCGCTCGATGCCCTCCTCCCGAGCGAGCCGCGCGTCGAGGCCGGCCATGCCGCCGAACTGGAAGCCGATCTGGCTGGCATAGGCCGCGCAGGCGGCACGCTTGAGGGCCTGCGCCTCCTGATCAAGGCGCATCGCCGGCTCGGCGAGCCCCGCGAACAGCGCCGCGAGAGGCTCCTTCGGGGCGGCGTCCCGCACCGTGTAGGGGAAGTCGCGCCACCACAGGATCGGCGGCGGCGGATCGAGGCTGCGGAGCGCCCGGACCGCCTGGACGTGGTCGACATGCCCGCCGATCGCCTGTGGGGCGAGGATCAGGTCGGGGTCCTCGGCGCCGATCAGGGCCGCCAGCGCCGGGGCGAGATCGGCGGCGATGGCATCGTCGGGTCGGGTTTCGGAAAAGAGTTCCGACGCCGCGCCGTAGCCCCGGTGCGGGGCCTCCCGGAACGGCAGGTGGACGGGGTGCGTGAGGCCGAGCGCGGCGGCGGCGCGGACATCCTCGTCCCGGCGCAGGGCCATGTAGTCGACTTCGGGCGCCAAGCCCTTGTCCAGCTGGCAGGCGAGCGCGAAGCCCGTCGGATCGGCGACGCTGCCGGTGAACAGGGTCGCCATCACCACGCGCCAGCCATCCGAGGCGAGGCTCGCCATGAGGCCGCCGCACGAGAAGGCGGCGTCGTCGAGATGGGGCGATAGGGCAAGCGCGGTGGGCACGTTTCGCGTCACTCGACCTCAGAGGAGATGCGGCTCGGCGCGGAACCGGCAGCTGGGATCGTAAGGCAGATCGCTCGGGAATTCGGTGGCCGGAGACTCGTCGCGCACGCGGGCGTAGACGTCCATGATCTGCCGCCCGACCGCATGCCAGGAATAGACCCGGCGGCACTCCTCCAGGCCGGTCGTGGCGATGCGGCGGCGCAGGTCTTCGTCCGTAATGATCCGGGTCAGCGCGGCCGCCAGCGCCGGGGTGTCGCCCGGATCGACCAGAAGCCCGTTCTCGCCGTTGCGCAGGCAGTCGGAGACGCCGACCGCGTGGCAAGAGACCGTGGCGAGCCCGGCCGCCAGCGCCTCTAGGATCGTGTTGGAGAAGCCCTCCGCATAGGTCGGCGAGACGAACACGTCGGCGCGGCGGTAGAGGTCGGGCACGGAGCCGTATTCGGCATAGCCCGTGAAGGCGACGTCGCGCTCCGAGAAGGCCAGCTCAGCGGCGAGCGCCCGGGCCGGGTCCACGTCCGGCCCGATCCCCGAGATCGTGGCCGCGAAGGGCGTGCCCTGCCGGCGCAGGATCGCGAGGGCGTCGATGAAGTCGAGCACGCCTTTCCGGCGGTCGACCCGGCCGTGGTAGAACAGGCGCACCGGCCCGGCATGGGGCGCGGGCAGCCCGTCGGGCGTCCCCTGTGCGAACCGGTCGGTGTCGACCGCGCCGGGCACGATGGTGAAGCGGGCGGGGTCCGATCCCAGCCGCCCGCAGACCTCGTCCACGAAGGAGGCGCCGCCGATCAGCAGCGCGTTGGCGTGGGCCAGAACCTCGCACATGGCGACCCGGTGGGTCTCGCAGCACGATCCGACCCAGTGGCCGTCGCCACCCTGGATCGAGACGACGCTCGGCACCCCGAGCTTGCGGGCGGCGAGCAGGACCGCCCAGCCAGTCGGGTAGCCGTACTGGGCGTGCAGGATATCGAAGGGTTTCCGGGCGTGCTCTCGGGCGATCGCGTCCACCATCGTGGCGATGTCGCGCTCGAAATCGCCCGATGTCTGCTCGCCGAGCTGTTCCAGGCCGATCACCCGCACCCCCGGCACCGGCGGGGGCGGCCCGCCGCCGTAGACCCGGGTACCGAAGGCGTCGCCGCGGTACTGCGAGATCATCGTGACGTCGTGGCCGGCGCCGACCAGCTCGCGCAGCAGGTTCTGCGCGTAGACGCTCATGCCCGATATCGCCGGGAAGTAGCGGCGGCTGAGGAAGAGGATTCTCATCGTTGCACCATCGGACACGGTCCGTTGATGACGGCGCGCGACCGGCTCCCTCTCCCGTGCGGGAGAGGGTTGGGGTGAGGGACGAGAGGTCTCAGGACAGAGCGCTCCATCGAAGCGGCGACAGGCCGAGCCATTGTCTGGGCGTTCTCGTCCCTCACCCTGTCCCTCTCCCGCATGGGCGAGGGGACCCGCGCCCGGTCTTGAAGCCGGATGTTCGGAGTGGATGGCGGAGTCGGCATGGCCGCCGGGAGCCGAGACCGGCGCCATGCCGGGACGATGGCGTGCGTACCATCAGCTAAGAGGGCCTTGCTCACTGCCATTGCCGCCGCGTCTCCTGCTCGCCGGCCATCACGGGACCGGAGCGCCGGCAGCCGCGCAGATAATCGAGGGCCTGCGGTATCATCACGTCGGCCCGGTGGCTCTCGCGGGACAACTCGACGCAGATCAGCTTGCCGAAGCTGATCTCCTCGAGCGCCTCCAGCACCCCCGGCACGTCCATGTCGCCCTCGCCGAACGGCAGGTGGATGTGGCTCCCGCGCTTCATGTCCTCGATCGCCACGGTGCCGATCCGGTCGGAGAATTCCCGCACGGCGGCTTCCGGCTCCCGCTCGCCCGTGACGAGACAATGGCCGGTGTCGAGGGCGAGCTTCAGCCCCGGCACGTCGAGGGACGCGTAATCGTCGAGCGTCTCGATCAGCATGCCGGGTTCCGGCTCCAGGCACGGCACGACCCCGGACTCGGCGGCGAAGGCCGAGACCGCGTGCAGTCCCTCGGCCAGCCAGCGCCGGGCCTCGCCGGGATCGACGCCGGGCTTCGGCACGCCGGCCCAGAACGAGACCGCCTCGGCGGACAGCATGGCGCCGATCTCGATCGCCCGCTTGAGGAAGCCGACCCGCCGGGCACGACCCGCGGCGTCGGCGGTCACCAGGGTCGGCTCGTGCTTGGCGCTGGGATCGAGGAGGAAGCGCGCGCCCGTCTCGATGACGCAGGTCAGCTCCAGCTTCTCCAGCAGGCTCGCCACGCGGCCGGCCTCGGCCGCCCAGGTCTCGGAGAAGGGGTCGAGGTGGTGGATGTCGAGGGTCAGCGCGACGCCGTCATAGCCGGCGGCCTTGATCAGGTGGATCGCGTCGTCGAGGCGGTGGTTGGCCGCGCCGTTGGTATTGTAGGCGAACCGGAGCGTCATGCCGTTCTCCCCTTCCGCTGGGCGAGGCGGAACGGCGCGTGGTGCGATTCCGGCTCGCGGTAGAGGGGATAGTGCCGGCCGACGATCCGCTCGGCCAGCGCCACGTCGAACAGCGGCTGGCCGCCGAACCGGTCCAGGGCTTCCGGCGTGAGCCGCACGGGGCGTAAGGCGTCGCTCTCGGTGCCGAAGCGGATCAGCGGGTGGTCGCGGTCGAGGAGCTTGCGCGTGTTGCGCTCGCCGATCCGGTAATAGCTCATGGTCTCGACCTCGAGCCCCGGCACGATCGCCTTCACCACGCCGACACCGCCGCCAGGCGGCGTGCAGTCGACGTAGAGCACGTCGAACCCGGCCTCCGTGAGCCGGTCGCAGGCGATCCTGCCCCGGGCATGACCGTCGGCGGCCGGGGTCGAGGGCAGGTCCGCGAAGCGCTTGGTGCTGCGCTCGGAATAGACGGTGTCGGCCAGCACGCCACGCAGGTCGGCGGCGGGCATCTCGATCCATTCGAGCATCGCCTGGAGCGCGCGGCTCTCCTCGAGGTCGAGGCTCGGGAGCGCCTTCTGGATGAAGGCGTCGATATAGCCCGGCGGCGTCACCGTGGCGGCCATCTCGAGGGGTCCGTGGCCGAAGGTCTTGCGCACCCGCGCGGCCTGGAATTCCAGCAGGGCCTTGCGCAAGGCCCGTTCCCGGTCCGGGTCGCAGGCCTCGCCGCAGGCCGAAAGGGCGATCGGCGCCGGTGTGCGGGCCGGGTCGGCGTCGTAGCCGACGACGTAGAGGTTGGTCAGGCCGAACTGGTCCGTGGCGAATTTCGGCAGCGCGCGGATGCCCAGATCCTTCAGCCGGGCCAACATCGCGGCGTTCTCCGGCCCGATGCCGTCGAGATCGAGCATCACGCCCTGGTCCAACGCCCGGAACAACAGGCCGTTACCGTCCCGCTGGAGCAGTTCGAGGACGCCGTGGCCCAGCGCGAAGGGCACGTCGGGCCCGGCGCCGAGGCCGTTGGTGATGAGGTTGGTGAAGGGCCGGTAGCCCTCCGACAGCTCGAAATAGTCGGTCGCGGCGACGTCGAGGGGCATGAGCACCACCTCGCCGTTGGCGTGCCGCACGGCGGGCGTCCATTCGAGCACCGTGTCGCGGCCGACCGGGGATCCGGCCGGCAGGCAGAGGGTGAGCGGGTCGGCCACCGCGTTCTGGCCATAGACGCGGACGAGATCGGTGTAGCGCGCCCGCTCCTTGGCACGGGGCAGGACCGCCAGCGACGGCATCAGGTTCTCGGCGATCTCCGCCACGGCGCCGATCAGCGCCTCGTCGTCGGTGGCGCCGTAGCCGATGCCCGACGGCATCGCGCCCACGAAGAACGGGTCGTCGAGGAACAGGGCCACGAACCAGACCGGGATGCCGGTGCGGTCCAGCGGCGCCAGGGGGAAGCCGACGACGCGCCCCTCCGGCAGGACGTCGAGATAGGCCTTGACCGGGTCGGGCAGGATCGCGGGCAGGCCCTCGATCGGCCGCCTGGCGCCGAAGCGGTAGGGGCGCGGCGCCTTGATCCGCTCGTGGCGGGCGCGGTCGTCCTGATCGTGGAAGGCGTCTGCGTTGCTCAAGGTTCGGTCCCGTCCCTCTCGTGTCCGCCTGTTCCGCCGCCGTGTCCCACCCGCCCCTCATCCTGAGGTGCCGCAGCGTAGCGGAGGCCTCGAAGGAGGGCTCCAGCTGGCCGCGCGATCCCTGGAGCCTTCCCTCGAGGCCCGCTGGCGCGAGCACCTCAGGAAGAGGGGGTGGATGGACTACGCCGGATCCGAGTTTGGCGATCGATCGTCCTGTCGTGTCGCTATTCCTGCCCGTAGGCACGGGCGACGAGCCGCATGGTGTGAAGGTCGCGCGCGGCCGACCACGCCGCCCGCTCCTCGGGCCGGCGCAGGGCCGAGCCGAAGGCGCGCACCTGCTCGGTGAAGGGCGAGCTGTCGACATCGAAGGCGAGCGGTTCCGGGCGGCCGCTCGCCCCGTCGATGAAGACGAGCGACCCGCCGGCCGTCTGGCCCATCGTGTTCTCGGCTACCAGCAGGCCCTTCGTGCCGACAACCTCGAGACGGCGACGGGGCAGCGCATCGGGGCAATTGTAGGCGACGTGCAGGCTCGCCAGAGCGCCCGCTTCGGTCCGCCCGATCAGAAGGGCGCCGTCGTCGACGGCGTAATCCTGAGCGCGGCTCTGGGTCAGGGCTGCGAGATCCGCGATCGGCTCGCCGAGCAGGAAGTCCACGAGGTCGAGCCCGTGCGGCGCGAGATCCATGAGCGCACCGCCGCCGGCCTGGGCGGCGTCGATCCGCCAATTCGGCTGTCCGGCCTCCGACCAGTCGCGCCCGAGCCAGCAGGCGTACACGATCCGCACCGCCGTCACGGTGCCGACCCGTCCGGCCTCGACCTGGGCGCGGATCGCCCGATGCGCCGGGTGGTGCCGCTGATCGAAGGCCGTCCCGTAGAAGACCTTTTGCGACGCGACGGCGTGCGCGATGGCCTCGGCGTCACTCAGCGTCGCCGCCATGGGCTTCTCGCACAGGATCGCCTTGCCGGCGGCGGCCAGCGCCTCGACGGCGCCGCGGTGGAGGTGGTTGGGCGTCGCCACGTAGACCGCCTCGACCGCGGGCTCGGCGATGAGACCGGCGAGGTCGGCATGGCCGCGGGCGCCTGCCCGCTCGGCCGCGGCGCGGCACTCGGGATTGGGATCGCAGACCGCGACCAGCCGATGCCCGGCGGCGCGGATGCCGGGCTCCATGTAATCGCGGGCGACCCAACCGTAGCCGACGATGCCCCAGCCGACCGCGTCCATCACCACCGCTCCGGCAGATCGACGAATTCGCGCACGCGGACGCGCTGCGTCTCCGGGCTGTCGAGTCTGCCGTCGAAGGTCAGGTGCTCGGGGCCGGGCGAGTGGAGCGGGTAGGTGGCGCGGGGGGCGTACTCCGCCTCGTAGCGCTCCGAGGGCCAGTGGATGACGTAACCGCCCTGGTCGGTGTCCTGACCACCGCCATCCAAGTGGGACGCGGGTCCCCTCTCCCGTCCGGGAGAGGGATAGGGTGAGGGATTTGCGCTTTCCGAGGACGGCGCGACGGCAGTGCGCGTCGATGGCGCACTCTGTGCCGAAACGTCGTAACCCTCGCCCCGACCCTCTCCCGCACGGAAAAGGGAGCCCGTCGCGTCCGCCATCACGGGCACATAGAGCGGGTTGAGCCGCAGCACGGTGCCGGGCTTCGGCAGGGTCAGGCCGTCGATCAGGGCGCGCGGCGCCGGGCGCATCCCGGGGCCGCACACCACCGAGAACGCCTCGCAGGTTCGCAGGGCGGCGGGATCCTGCGGGCCCGGCGCCCGCGCCTCGACCAGCGCCCGGGTCAGCTCCGCGTCGTCGTAGACGAGGGCATCGGGGAAGAACTCGGCGATCTCCTCCGCGGTCACGGCCCTGCCGGCCGAGAAGCCCGGGCAGTCGCGGTTGTGGATGTGGCTGAGCGCCAGCCAACCGTCGTCGCCGGCGTTCTGACGGAGGTTCTCCAGCAGCGCCGCCTTGTCGTCGAGGAAGTAGAAGGCGTCGTTGCAGACGACCAGGTCGACCGGCGCCCCGGGGATCGGCCAGTGGGGCGAGCCGGCATCGAAGCAGACGAGCTGCGCCTTCTCGGCGACGACCCAATGGCGCGCCACCCAGAGCTTGGCGAAGACAACGTCGGCCCCGGAGACCTTGCAGCCGCGCCGCTGCAGCTCCCGCAGGTAGTGGCCGATGCCGCAGGCGAACTCGAAGACGCAGACCGGCTCGTTCCAGTGCGCCTCCAGCAACGAAAGGCCGGCCAGGAAGGTCGGATCGCTCCAGCGGTGCAGGAAGTAGTCGCCGACGCGGCCCCAGCCGAGGCGTTCGACCGCGTCGCGGAGCGTCGCTGTGCGGCGCTCCTTGATGAGCTGGATGATCCCGGCCGGGTCGGCGGGCGGGCCGTTCCACCAATCATCCTGATCGACCAGCAGGGCAGCGAGCGCCTCGTCGGGCTCGCCCGCGTCGAGATGGGCCAGGACCCGCTCGATCAACGCCTCGCGGTTGATCCGTAGATACGGAATGCCGTCGATCACGGGCCAGCGTGCGCCGGTCTCCGCGTCGCGCAAAGCGTGCGGGCCGTCGGCCTTCAGCGGGTTGCCGGTATCCGGCGAGTGGAGTTCGAACGGGATCATGGTTCTCGGGGCCGTCCCGGCAGATGGGCGACCGGGTCCGGCGATCAAGGGATGCGCATGTCGGCGAGGACACGATCGTGGAAGCCCTTGACCGGGCCGGCATGGACCAGCTCCCACTCGTCGAGCACCATCCCCATCGTGGTCGAGGCCCCGCGGAGGTGCTGGGCGATCTGGAGAACCCGGTCGATGCAATCCGCCGCGTGGAAGGCGCGGCCCTCCGCGGTGGCGTCGTCGGGCAGGACCGCGCGGGCGCGCTCGACCTGGCTGCGCAGGGGCTCGGCGAGTTCGGCGAGCGCCCAGCCCGTGGTCGTGGCCATGACCGGCCCGAGATGGTCGCCGAGCAGCATCTCGCCGGTGAACCCGGCATCCGGCATCGCGGCATTGTGGAAGTGGTGGGCCATCGCAGCCAGGAACACGGTGCCGGGGTCCGCCCGGTAGAACGGGCTGAGGCAGACGCCGTAGGCCGCGACGATCAGGCAGTGCTCGGCGTGGTTCTCGGGCGGCTCCAGCAGGATGCGGGCGCGGCCGGGACAGGTGACGCCGGCCCGCGGCTGCTGCGCCAGGGCGGCGACGAAGCCCGGCAGGGGACCAGGCTGGCCCGCCGGACGCGGCGCGAGGCGTGCACGCAGGCGCGTCCGCAGGTCCGCATCGAGGTCGGCGGTGACGGCATCGAAGCCCGCGACCAGCACTTMGGAAGCCGCCGCCTCCGAGAGCCCGGCGGCCGTGAGGAAGGCGGCGTCGAGATCGCAGAGCCGCGTCGCCGCGAGAGTCGTGGCGGTGATGTCGAGGGCCACGTCGTCGGGCGGGCTCCCGCCGGTGAGGAGCCCCCACCCCTGTGCGAACAGGCGTTCGGCGATCGATCCCTGKCGGCCCGCGGAGCGGACGCGCTTGAGGTCGTTCATCTCGACCAGGAGGTCGCGCAGGGCCTCCGGCGCTGCCGCGCCGGGGGAAGACGGCAGGGTTTCGTTGGGCATCGTCTCGTTCCGAAAAGCCGTCTCCCCTGTGGCGATGCGGCCTAGTGCACGCCCAGCCAGTCGCGGAGCATCTGCTCCTGCTTGCCGAAGGCGTGCTCCGGCCCGTGGCCGTTCTTGACCATCGGAGCCTTGAAGAAGGTCGAGAGCTGCTCCTGGACCCCGCCGTCACCGCGCGTGTGGGCGAGGTCGAGCACGCGGGCGATCTCGATGACCAGCGGGGCGGCCAGGATCGAGTCCTTGCAGAGGAAGTTCACCTTCACCTGCATGCGCTGGCCCATGAAGCCGGTGACGTCGATGTTGTCCCAGGCTTCCTTGTCGTCGCCGCGCGGCCGGTAATAGTGGATGTGCACGAGGTGGTCCTCGACCGGGTAGCCGAGGATCGAGTCGAGCACCGTGCCCTTGGTGTTGAGCTTCGACTGAAGCGAGTTCGGGTCGTTCAAGGCGAGGCCGTCGCGGTTGCCGAGGATGTTGGTCGAGAACCAGCCGTCGACGTGCAGCGCGCGGGCCTTGAAGGCGGGGGCCAGCACGGTCTTCATCATGGTCTGGCCGGTCTTGCCGTCCTTGCCGGCCACCGGCACGTTCAGCTCCTTGGCGAGGTCGAGGAGCGCCGGGACGTCGGCGGCCACGCTCGGGGTGAAGTTGGCGTAG
This sequence comes from Methylobacterium sp. P3_A11, assembly GCF_056403155.1. Lineage (NCBI taxonomy): Bacteria > Pseudomonadati > Pseudomonadota > Alphaproteobacteria > Hyphomicrobiales > Methylobacteriaceae > Methylobacterium > Methylobacterium sp. P3_A11. Next base: position 6,485 of record NZ_JBFUGA010000007.1, on the reverse strand, counting down.
GGAATGCCGCTCTTGATCGCCGCGTAGGCGTAGAGCATCGCCGGGGAGATCGCCTCGTCGCTGGAATCCAGGCCCTTCTCGAAGGCCGCGGTGGAGTTCAGGGTCGGGTCGCTCAGGTCGGGCCAGCGCTCCGTGGAGGCGAGGTTCACCACCACGACGTCGTCGAGGTTGCTCTCCTTCTGGAAGCGCCGCAGGTCGTTGGCGATGACCGAGACCGCCTCGCGGTGGTCCTTGGCGACGATGCGGTTCTGACCGTCGATGTTCTTGCAGAACTTGGCGCTGCCGACCGCCGGCCAGGGGGTGATCCCCTTCAGGGCGTTGGCGCCGTCCTCGATGTCGTCCTTCGAGAGGACGCCATGGCCGCTGGCCGCGGAGGCGAGGTCGTCGCCGTTGAGGTCCCATCCGCCGAAGACGAGATCCTTGTAGTCGGCCATCCCCGCCACGGAGAGGCCGGCGAGCGGCAGTCCGTCGAGTCTGTTCGAACCGGATTTGATCATCTCGATGCCGGCGATGGCGGTGGTGGCGACAGCGCCGCCCATGCCAACGAATGCGACACCGACGCGGCGACCGGACTGCATGCTCATCGGAAACTGATGTCCTTGTGCGGACGCGGGTGGCGTCTCGGACGGAAAGTACGACCCCCCCGGGGCCGTACCTAACTGGCTCGGACGGGCCGCGTTCCAACCCGAATGCGACAACATTGCGCCTCCGTCGCGCCCGGCGCGGACGGCTCGCCGGGTTAACGCGCCGCTAACGGGCAGGGTTAACCCTTCGTTGACCGTGCCACGCTTGGATCACGGGGCCGTCCCATTCTGGTCACGGCCGGCGTCGATAGGGCGGCCGCTTCGAGAAACCCGGCCGACAGAGCCGGGCCGATGCAAGGACCGATCTAGAAGAGGACCAATGATGGGGGTTTTCCCGGAGCCGGCGCATCGCGCCGACGACGTGAACCGACTCGTGCCGCAAATCCTGAACGGCGCGGGCCATTTCGAGGATGAAGCCGTGGCGTGGCTGCCGCGGGCTGGACGCAAGACAGAGCGCCGGTCACTTCGCCGCACCGGCCTTGGCCGGCTCACCGGGACGCTGGCGCTCGGCCTCGTCGCCGGGTTCGGCCTGCCGCAGGCAGCCTTCGCGCCGGCCGCCCAGGCTCACGACCGGATCGACACCAGCCCGCGTGCCGCCCAGTCGCTGGCTCAACGGGCGTCGGAGCCCACGGTTCCCGCCGAGGGGCCGGCTTCGTCGGCCGCGGAGGCCTGGAAGGGCCTGCCCGTGCCGGAGCAGGAGCCTGCCACCACGGCCCTGATTCAGGAAGACCTCGCGGCCCTGCCGCGGGTGAAGCAGGACCAGGGTCAGGATGCGGTGCAGTTCGGCGAGCGGAGCGTCCCGCGAAAGGTGGTCGACACCATCGTCAAGGCCTCCGACGAGGCCGGGGTCGACCCCGTCTACATGATGGCGCTGGCCGACAAGGAATCGAGCTTCGACACGGACGCGAAGGCCGCGACCTCCTCGGCGGCGGGCCTGTTCCAGTTCGTCGCCCGCACGTGGCTGGAGATGATCCGCGACTACGGCGCCCGCTACGGGCTCGCCGAGGAGGCCGCCGCCGTGAAGGGCCGGGGCTCCGCCATCACGGTCACGGGCAGCATGCGCGCCCGGATCCTCGGGCTGCGCAACGATCCCCGCGTCGCCGCCCTCATGGCGGCCGAGCTGATCAAGCGCGACCGCGAGCGGATCGAGGCCCGGGTCGGGCGCGCGCTCACGACGACCGAGCTGTATCTCGCCCATTTCCTCGGCACCGCGAGCGCCGGACGCTTCCTGTCGCTCTCCTCCGAGAAGCCGGACGAGGTCGCCGGACGCGAGTTCCGGAGCGCGGCCCGGGCCAATCGCAGCCTGTTCACCGAGAAGGCGGGCGGCAAGCGCCGCAGCCTCACGGTCGCGGAACTGCACGGTCGGCTCGACGACATGATCGACCGGCGCCTGACCCGCTACCAGGGTGTCGCGGCGGTGGCCGAAGCGCTCGACAAGGCAGGGGCCGCGACCGACGTGGCGTCCGACGAGTCCGGCCGGAACGCCGGCACCCGCCGCGTCGAGGTGACGGAGGCCCTGCCGCCGGACGGGGTGTGATGATCCTGTCGGGCCGCGGGCCTTCCGGACCGGGCCGCGTCGTCCGGCGGGACCCGAGGGCCGCGCGATGCGCGGCTCTCCCGTCCCCTTAATGCCCCCCTGCCGGTGCGCCGCCCCCGAGCTTGACGCTCTTCAGGCTCAGGGCCAGGGGCACCGCGCAGGCGGCGACGAGGCCCATCACCCAGAACACGTCGATATAGGCCCAGTAGGCCACCTGGGTGCTGAGGATGTTGCCGAGCCACGCGGTCGCCTGGCTCTGGGCCTCGACGCCGGCATAGCCGTGTTCGGAGAAGTACTGCGTCGCCTGCCGCATGGTCTCCTGATAGGCCGGTGACGTGGGGTTGACGCTCTCGACCAGCCGGCTCTGGTGGAACTGGCTCCGGTAGGCCAGCATGTTCTGGGCGAGGGAGACGCCCATCGACCCGCCGACGTTGCGGGCGACGTTGATCAGCGCCGAGGCCTGATCCGTCTGATCCTTGCGGAGCCCCTCGTACGAGGCGGACGTGATCGACAGGAACACCATCGGCAGGCCGAGGCCGATATAGACCCGCGACCACGCGAAGAACGAGAACGTGGTCGAGCCGTCGATCCGCGTCAGGTCGTACATCCCGAGGGCGACGATGGTCATGCCGGCGGCGATCAGCCATTTCGGCTGCAGGTAGGCGGAGACGCGTCCGGTCAGGAACATCATCACCACGGTGACGATGCCGCCCGGACCGAGCACGAGGCCCGACAGGGTGGCGGTGTAGCCGTAATATTCCTGCGTGATCTGCGGGATGAACTGCGTCGTCGCGATCAGGATCGCGCCGGTGAACATCATCACCAAGAAGCAGGAGCCGAACTGGCGGTTGCCGATGAGGCTGAGGTCGACGGCCGGGTTCTTCTTGTTCAGGAGCCACGGAATCATGGCGGCGAACGAGACCACCATCAGCACGCCGGATACGTTCATCAGCGTCGAAGTGCCGAACCAGTCCTTCCGCTGCCCCTCGTCGAGGATCACCTCCAACGAGCCGAGGAACAGGGCGACCAGCACGAAGCCGACGATGTCGAAACGGATGCCCTTGCGGACCAGGGCGCGCCGCTCCTTCTTGGCCGCCGCGCTGTCCTCGATCAGCCAGTACATCAGCCCCAGGGCGATGACGCCCACCGGCCCGTTGATCAGGAAACACCAGTGCCAGGAGGCGTTGTCGGAGAGCCAGCCGCCGAGCGTCGGGCCGATCACCGGCGCCACCACGATGGCGACCCCGTAGAGCGCGAAGGCCTGGCCGCGCTTCGCGGGCGGGAAGGAATCGGCCAGGATCGACTGCGCAAGCGGCGCCATGCCGCCGCCGCCGAGCCCCTGCAGCACCCGGAACAGCAGCAGGGATTCCAGGCTCCAGGCGAAGCCGCACAGGATCGACGAGACGGTGAACAGCGCCACCGACCACATGAAGAACGCCTTGCGTCCGTAGCGCTTGGCCAGGAAGCTCGAGGCCGTCAGCGTGATCGCGTTGGCCACGAGGTAGCTCGTCACCACCCAGGCCGCCTCGTCGGGGCCGACCGCGAGGCCGCCCGAGATGTAGCGAAGCGCCACGTTGGCGATGGTGGTGTCCAGCACCTCCATGAAGGTCGCCAGCGCCACCACGCCGGCGATCAGCCACGGATTGTGGCCGCCCGGCGCCTTGGCCGACGCCTTGCTTGACGCCTTGCCCGACGCCGTGGCGGACCCTTTGCCCGACCCCTGGCCCGAAGCTCCGGCCGTCTGCGCCCGACCCGCGTTCGCGCTGCGGCCGGACGCGGCCGCGCTCCCCTGACCGGCCACAATGCTCACCGCACCGTGACGGTCGGGACGATCGACATGCCCGGGCCGATCGACACGTCCGTCGGCCAATCCCTGACGACGATCTTGACCGGGATGCGCTGGGTCACCTTCACGTAGTTGCCGGTGGCATTCTGGGCCGGGAGCAGGCTGAAGGCGGTGCCGGAGCCCGGCTGGACGGAGGCCACCGTCCCGTGGATCTTGCGGCCCGGATAGGCGTCGATCTCGAGATCGACCGGCTGGTCCGGGCGCATGTCGGCGATCTGGGTCTCCTTGAAGTTCGCCGTCACCCAGATGTCGTCGGGCACGAACATCGCCAGGCTCTGGCCGGCCTGCGCGAGCTGGCCGACACCGCCGGTGAGCCGGACGACGCGGCCGGCCTGCACGGCGCGGACCGTCGTGTAGCCGAGGTTCAGCTCGGCCTGCTCGACCTGCGCCTTGTCGCGGGCGAGCTGCGCCTGGGTCGAGGCCTTCTGGGCCTGGAGGGCGCCGATCTGCTTCTGCGCGGCGACCACGCTGGCATTGGCGCTCTGCACGGAGGCCTGCCGCTGCTGCAGCGTCGAGGTCGCGGATTGCGACTGCTGGATCGAGCCGGAGCCGCGCTCGGCGAGGTCCTTGTAGCGGGCCGCATCCTCCTGGGCGAACTTCAACGCCGCCTCGGCGGTGGCGACCTGCGCCTTGGACACGTCGATATTGGCGTCCTGCGCCTGGATCTGCGCGTCGAGGTTCTTGATGCCGGCCTCGTCGGCCTCGACCTGCGCCTGCGCCTGATCGAGGGCGATCTGGTAGTCGCGCCGGTAGATCTGGAACAGGATCTGGCCGGCCGCGACATGCTGGTTGTCGGTGACCGGCACGTCGACGAGGTAGCCACCGACCTTCGGCTGGATCGCGATACTGCGCGCATCGACGAAGGCGTCGTCCGTGCTCTCGTAGGGGTGCATGTACAGCAGCCAGTAGAAGAACACGCCCACGCAGAGCGCGACGACGGCGAGGCCGCCGAGCAGGAACGCGAACGGGTGGCGGCGCAGGATGTTGGGACGTCCCTCATCGTCGTCCGCGTCGTCCGGCTCCACGCCGTCGTCCGCCTCCGGCGCGTCGGGCTCCTCAACGGCTCCGTCGTTCGTGCCGGGTTTGCGCGCCGACGCGTCGTCCGCGGCGGGCGGATCGAAGGTCGCTCCGGCCGATCCGACATCGAGGACATCGCGATCGGGCGCGCCGCTCCGGCCGCCGGCCGAACGCGCGCGTGCCGCGTCCTCGAAGGACTGCCGCTGATCGTCAAACATGGGAAGTCGCCGCCCGATGGGCCGGCCACCTGTCGGTGACCGGGCTTGTCGCATCGCCCGCCTCAGGCAGCACAAGCCAGTCGCCGGTCCAAGGTTCCATGCGTGGCGCCCCCGGGTCAGGAACGCATGCCGCACTGCGGCGTTCTGCGCACGGAACCTTTGCCGTTCTCGGCTCGAAGACCCAGGAGTCCGCCATGACCAGCAGCCCATCCCCGAGGCCGCACATACCCGGCACCGGTTCCACGACCTCGCCCACCGGCATCCCGCTCGTCGGTGTCGCCCGCCTCGATGCCATGAGCGCCGCGCTCGCGCGGAACTGGTGGCTCGTGGCCCTGCGCGGGGTCGTCGCGATCCTGTTCGGCGCCATCGCGTTCATCGCGCCCGGGGCGTTCGTGCTCTCCCTGGTGCTGTTCTTCGCCGCCTACATGTTCGCCGACGGCGTCATCGCCATCGTGGGCGCGGTCCGGGCCGCGCAGCGGCACGAGCGCTGGGGCTTCATGCTGATCGAAGGCCTCGTCGATATCATCGTGGGCGTCGCCGCGGTTCTCGTGCCGGCGGCGGCGGTCTGGGCCTTCGTGCTCCTGCTCGCCGTATGGGCGCTGGTGACCGGCGGCCTGATGATCGCGGCGGCTTTCCGCCTGCACCTCCATTACGGGCGGTGGTGGCTGGTCCTCGGCGGCCTCGTCTCGATCCTGTTCGGGGTCGCCCTGATCCTCGAGCCGGGCATGTCGGCCCTGGTGCTGACGTGGTGGATCGGATCCTACACCTTCGCCTTCGGCGTGCTGCTCCTGATCCTGGCCTTCAAGCTGCGCAGCCGGCACGGGCCGGCCGCGGGACCGACCCCGCCGCTCGGCCGCTGAAGCGGACCGGACGCCGGCTCGAACTCCGTGGCCCGATCCACACGGTCGCGGCGCGATCGGCCTGCCGGTCCGTCTGCGTCGTCACAAGTGGGGGACACGGGATCGGATGCGGCTTAGAAGACGCCCTCGACCGGAAGGGCCGGTCCCGGAACCCGCAACGCGATGACGCCCGACGCGCCGGAACGCGCCCCGGCCGACGAGCCGAACTCGACGAGGCCGGTGCCTGCCACCGAGAGCCCCGACCCGCGCCTCGCCGCCCGGGAGGCAGGGCGCGCGGCCCGCGACCTGCTGCGTCACCTCTGGGCATTGATCGCCGCCGCCGGGCTCGGCGTCGCGCGCCTTGGCCGGAGCGTCTCCGCAGGCGCGGCCGAGCGTCTGGCCCGAGTGCGCGCGACCCGTCCGGCCGCACCGGTCGATCCGAGC